>CAMWUZ010000022.1 GCA_947177595.1 uncultured Porphyromonadaceae bacterium
AGATAGCCGATATTCTTGGAGTGACAAACGTGGGGAGTGTGGCTGAAGTTGCAGTGATAAAATGCGACGGACACTGCAATGCGCGTGCCCGTGGCGCTTTTTATGACGGCGCACGGAGTTGCGCGATAATGGCGGCGACAGGAAGCGGAGAAAGTCTATGTACGTATGGGTGTCTCGGCGGTGGTGACTGTGTGGCAGTCTGTGCTTTCGGTGCTGTCAGAATTGATTCGGCTACCGGTCTGGCTGTTGTGGATGATAAAAAATGTACCGGCTGCGGCGCGTGTGTGAAAGTGTGTCCGCGAAGTATAATAGAGCTACGCCCGTATGGACCGCGCGGCATGAGGGTTTGGGTAGCGTGCTCAAATCGCGACAAGGGCGCGGTAGCGATGAAAGAGTGTAAGCTGGCTTGTATCGGATGTGCGAAATGTACCCGGGTTTGCACTCATGAGGCAATCACGGTTTCGGAAAATCTGGCATATATAGATGCTTATAAATGCAAGTTGTGCAGAAAATGTGTTGATACTTGTCCAACAGACGCTATTCAGAAGATTAATTTCCCGGAAACCAAGGTGTTTAACAGTCAGCAGGTTGCAGAATAAAATCAGATGACTTATGGCTACATTCAGTAAGGGTGGTATCCATCCTCCTCAAAATAAAATTACGGCGGACAAGCCGATAATCCCTCTGGCGTTGCCCCGAAAGGTGGAGCTGCTGCTCTCCCAGCATATCGGTGCACCGGCGAAGCCTGTTGTTGTAAAGGGCGATAAGGTTGTGCGCGGACAGATAGTGGCTGAAGGCTCGGCTTTTATATCTGCTTCCGTGCATACTCCGATCTCGGGTAAGGTTACAAAAATTGATACGGTTCGTGCTGCAAACGGTATGCCTGCTACCGCGATTGTCATTGAAGCTGATGAGGAGGAACATATAGCTGACGAGGATAGCCGGATGAATCCGTCTGTAGTGAGAAGTGACACGGAATTGGAGATCCTTACCCCTGAGGAGATTAGAGAAATTGCCAGGTATGCCGGACTGGTAGGATTGGGTGGAGCTACATTCCCGGCAAGCGTTAAACTGACTCCGCCTAAAGATAATATAATAGATAGTCTTGTAATTAATGGTGCCGAGTGTGAGCCGTATCTCACTTGCGATCATGCCCTTATGCGTGAATATGGCAGAGAGGTGGTTTGCGGCGCGGAGTTGATGCGCCGTGCTTGCGGAGCCGGGAGGGTGGTGATCGGTATAGAAGATAATAAAGCGGATGCGATAGATGTTATTTCACGGATTTGTGATGAATATCCGCATATATCCGTTAAAAAATTGATTGCAAAATATCCCCAGGGAGGGGAGAAGCAACTGGTTAAGGCAATTACCGGCAGAGAAATCAAATCAGGTTGCCTGCCGTCAAGTGTTGGAGTGGTTGTGCACAATGTCGCGACAGCCTATGCGCTGTATAATGCGGCGAGATTCGGGCTGCCGGTAATGGAGCGTATAGTTACCGTTACTGGCAAGAATATGTCGCGACCCGGTAATTTTCTTGCACCTTTAGGTATGCGAATCGGTGCGCTGATAGATTATGCCGGAGGTTTGAAAGATAATTCCGGTAAGATAATATTGGGTGGACCGATGATGGGCAGGGCGGCAAGCAATATTGATTCGCCTTTGGTCAAGGGCATTTCGGGAATACTGATATTGGAGGATGGCGAATCACGTAGAAAAGCTGTTGAACCGTGCATCCGTTGTGCCCGCTGCGTGTCTGTCTGTCCGATGGGTCTTGAGCCTTATCTTATCAGTGCCTATGGGAGCAATCGTATGGCGGAGGATGCCGAGGCAAATGGCACTGCTGATTGTATAGAGTGCGGATGTTGCAGCTATATATGCCCCGCGTCGCGACCATTGCTTGACAATATCCGTCTCGGCAAGAGGTTAATTGCTGAAAAGAAAAGATTACAGAATAAATAAGAACTATATATGAGTAAGATTCTCACAGTCAGTCTTCCTCCGCACATACATGCTCCGGGCAGCGTTGCCGCCTGTATGTGGCGCGTCAATCTGGCGCTACTGCCTGCTTTTGGGTGTGCGCTCTATTTTTTCGGTCTTGGTGCCGCTATTGTCACCGTAGTGTCTGTTCTATGTTGCATTTTCTTTGAATATGCAATTACCCGCTGGATGCTTGGACGCACCCCTCATATCGCTGACGGGTCAGCTGCTTTGACCGGATTTCTTCTTGCGCTGAATCTGCCTTCCACTTTGCCGGTATGGACTGTGATTATCGGTGCTTTTGTTGCGATAGGTATAGGTAAAATGGCGTTTGGCGGACTTGGCTGCAATATATTCAATCCGGCTCTGGTAGGTAGGGTGTTCCTGTTGTTGTCTTTCCCCGTACAGATGACAAACTGGCAGTTGCCGGGTGTTGACCGCCTCGCATATACCGATGCCGCTACCGGGGCGACCACCCTTCAGTTGCTGAAGAGCGGAGCGGTTGAAGCATCCGATATAGATCTCTGGAATCTTACATTTGGCGCAATTGGCGGAAGTTTGGGCGAAGTCAGCGCTGTGGCTATACTGATAGGATTTATATTTCTTCTGGTTACAAAGGTTATCACATGGCATATTCCGGTATCGATATTTGTCGGTGCGACTCTTCTTTCGTTTCTCGCCGGTATTAACCCGGTGATAGAATTGCTGTCCGGCGGATTATTGCTGGGCGCCGTGTTTATGGCAACAGACTATGTCACTTCACCGATGACCGGAAAGGGCATGATAATCTACGGACTTTTAATCGGAACGATCACTATTATAATAAGGTGCTGGGGAGCCTATCCCGAAGGTATGTCCTTTGCCATACTTATTATGAATGGCTTTACACCTCTGATAAACAGATGTGTTAAGCCGAAGAGATTCGGAGCAGCGGGGAGGGCGGTGAGCGCATGAATAAAAATTCTATGTTAAGCATGGTTTGTTCGCTGGGAATCATAACCGTGCTTACCGGATTGATTTTAGGTGTGGTGAATTATTACACCAAAGATGCGATAGCTGATGCGGCTTTGCAGACAAAGATAGATGCGCTTGCCGATATTCTGCCGGAGTTTGATAATAATCCCCTTGAGCAGCGTAATTTTGCTGTTGTAAATGGTGATACTCTGATTGTTTATGCTGCGACAAAAGAGGGTGAGCCGGTAGGAGTGGCAGTGGAAAGTCCGGCTCACGATGGCTTTTCCGGAGATATTTCACTGATGTTCGGCTTTAACGCCGAAGGAGCTGTGAGCGGATTTAAAGTGTTGGCTCACAGCGAGACACCCGGTTTGGGCGCGAAAATGGAAGATTGGTTCCGCGACAGTGTGGCGTCACGGTCAGTTATCGGTCGTAACATCGGCGCGGCTGATTTCAGTGTGACTAAGGATGGAGGAGAAATTGATGGAATAACAGCCGCGACAATCACCAGCCGCGCATTCCTTGGCGCTCTGCGTCGTGCCGCCGAAGCCTATCGGAAATATGTTTCAGAAACGAAGGAATCGAAATGAAGTATCTTGATATAATATATAAAGGTGTAGTCACCGATAATCCTACTTTTGTATTGCTTCTGGGTATGTGTCCTACCCTCGGCACAACAGGAAGTGCTATCACCGGTATGAGTATGGGACTTGCCACCATGGGGGTGCTTATATGCAGTAATGTAGTCATATCGGCAATAAAGAAGTTTGTGCCCGCGGGGGTAAGAATACCGGCATATATAGTGGTTATTGCCGGATTTGTGACGGTGCTCCAGATGCTTATGAAAGCATATCTGCCCGCGCTGGATGCCATGCTTGGCATATTTATACCTCTAATAGTGGTAAACTGTATTCTGCTCGGCAGGGCTGAAGCCTTTGCCGGAAAGAACAATGTGCTTGCGTCCTTATGTGATGGGGTCGGTATCGGTCTCGGATTTACCATAGCGCTTACTCTTCTCGGCTCTGTAAGAGAAATACTCGGCACCGGTAAGATATTCGGTGCGACGGTTTATCCGGAGCAATACGGTTCACTCGTTTTTGTGCTTGCTCCCGGCGCATTTATCGCTCTTGGGTTTATGATAGCTTTATTCAATAATATTCGGCGGAGATGTTAGAGTATATTTCAATAATCATAACGGCGATATTTGTCAACAATATCGTTTTCTCGCAATTTTTGGGAATCTGTCCCTTTATCGGAGTGTCGCGAAAAATCTCGAGTGCTGTGGGAATGGGTGCTGCTGTTACCTTTGTCATGGCTCTTGCCACCACTGTGACATGGATGCTTCAGTACGGAGTGCTTGATCCGTTGGGAATAGGATATATGCAGACAATAGTCTTTATTCTTGTTATTGCAGCGCTTGTGCAGATGCTTGAAATAGTGATTAAGAAAATCAACCCCTCTCTATACAGTGCGTTAGGAGTATTTCTCCCGCTGATCACCACTAACTGTGCTGTTCTCGGAGTCGCTATAATAGTGATTCAGAAGAATATGGCGCTGTTGGAATCAGTTGTTTATGCTGTATCCACTGCTCTGGGATTTACTCTCGCCTTGGTTGTGTTTGCCGGTATCAGAGAGCAGCTTGTCCTCGCTGATTTACCGAAAAGCATGAGGGGAGTACCTATCGCCCTGATTTGTGCCGGTCTTCTCGCCATGGCATTCATGGGTTTTTCCGGAATCAAGATCTGATCCTTCCCGATTAAGAGATCAACAACCTGTTTTTAAGGCTATTGCTATGCCGATACCGGTGAAGATGAAGCCGATAACAATAACCGCACTCCATATCTTTTTCAGTTTTTTCATCTCCGGGTCATCTGGTTCGGATTGGAACAAGGGGATTGCTAAGGGAGTGGCGGAATGTTTACTCTTACGATTTCTAAGACCTTTCAGAGAAACATATATTCCAAAGCACGCTCCCAAAAGCAATATTCCCAAGCCGGTGTAAATAAGGATATTATCCATCATAATAGAAGATTAAATAGGTATAAAATTCTCATTTTTAATTTCCCCGAGAACAAAAGAACTGTTCAAAGAACCTATGCAGTCAATCTCACCCAAAATACGGAGTAGAAATTTCTGATAGGTCTTCAAGTCCTGAGTGTAAATTTTTAAAAGAAAATCATAATCCCCAGATATATTGTAACATTCAACAATTTCAGGTATTTTTTTTACCGCTTCCATTATGAGCATCGCATTCTGAAATGAATGTTGCTTCATTTTCAGGTAGCAGAAAGCAACAAAACCGCAATTGAGCTTATCGGCATCAAGAACAGCCACATATTTGCGTATATAGCCGTCTCTCTCGAGTCGTTTCACACGCTCGAAAGTAGGCGTGGGTGACAGATGAACGGCTGCAGCGAGTTCCTTGTTGGTTAGCCGCCCGTTTTTCTGTAGTTCACCCAATATATTCAAATCGGTTCTATCCAGTCTGTCTTCCATATAAGCTTATGGCGAGTATCAGATAAATATTCTATGAATTACCATAATATTGGGGTTTATAAGAATATTTATCTCAAATACCGCGCTAAATTAGTTTAATTTTCTATTATTTCAAATTTTATTGGAATCAAATTTATGTAAGTATAACTTTGTCTTCATAAATCAGCTGATAAATAATACTTAAACATATAATTATGGTAGACAAAAAGCTACATTTCGAAACCCTTCAACTTCATGTTGGTCAGGAACAGCCCGATCCGGCTACAGATGCCAGAGCTGTACCGATTTATCAGACGACATCATACGTGTTTCGTAATTCACAGCACGCAGCAGACCGCTTCGCCCTGCGCGATATAGGTAATATCTACGGACGACTCACCAACTCCACACAGGCGGTTCTTGAAGAGCGTGTTGCGGCTCTTGAAGGCGGAGTTGCGGCTCTTGCGGTTGCAAGCGGTGCGGCTGCTATTACATACGCTCTGCAGAATATTGCTCTGAACGGTGACCATATTGTTGCTGCCGACAATCTTTACGGGGGTTCCACCAATCTTATCAGTCATACACTCTCAACTCAGGGAGTGGAAAGCACATTTGTTGACGTAAGTGACTTTGACGCAGTGCAGAAAGCTATCCGCCCCAATACAAAACTCTTGTTTGTGGAAACTTTCGGCAATCCCAACTGCGATGTTACCGACCTCAGCGCTCTCGCCGACATTGCTCATCGCAATAATATTCCTCTGATTGTTGACAACACTTTCGGAACTCCTTTCCTGGCAAGACCTATTGAGCAGGGAGCGGATGTAGTCGTACATTCGGCAACTAAATTTCTCGGAGGTCATGGCACTTCACTCGGTGGTATCATTGTTGACGGCGGTACCTTCCCCTGGGCTGCTTATCCTGACAAATATCCCACACTCGCCAAACCGGATCCGAGCTATCACGGCGCAGTTTTTACCAATGTGGCAGGAGCGGCGGCTTTCGTCACCCGAGTCCGTGCCGTGATTCTGCGCGACACGGGTGCCGCAATCTCGCCGTTTAACGCCTTTATAATATTGCAAGGTGTTGAAACGCTTTCTCTGCGTGTTGAGCGTCATGTTGAAAATGCTCTTAAAGTGGTGGAATTCCTTGCCAATCACCCCAAAGTGGCAAAAGTAAATCATCCCTCTTTGCCTGATCATAAGGATCATGCTCTTTATAATGAGCTTTATCCTAATGGCGCAGGTTCTATTTTCACTTTTGAAATAAAAGGTGGAGAGGAGGAAGCATGGAGGTTTATTGACGCATTAAAGATTTTCTCGCTCCTTGCTAATGTTGCGGATGTGAAGTCTCTCGTGATTCATCCATACACAACTACTCACTCACAGCTTGAGCCGGAAGAGCTTGAGCGCCAGCGAATCACTCCTGCTACTGTGCGACTCAGCATAGGCACCGAGCATATAGATGACATTATTGCCGACCTGGCTCAGGCGTTGGAGAAGGTATGATATGGGGTCTCATCCCTGTCTTTATACCACAAAAGCAGCCCACAAGGCTGCTTTTTGCGGAAAAGCAGGGATTCGAACCCTGGGTACCCGTAAGGGTACAACGGTTTTCGAGACCGTCCCGATCGACCACTCCGGCACTTTTCCAAAAGGTCGCAATATGTTATAGCCTTCACCAAGGCTCGGAAAAGCAGGGATTCTTTCTACGCTGCGCTCCGAAAGCGCTCACGCGATAACGAACCCTGTAGCCGATCGACCACTCCGGCACTTTTCCGTTGGTGGTGCAAAGTTAGTAAAGTTTTTTGGGATAATGATATTTCGTTGCTGTCTTTTGCCTCATGTGAGGAAGAGGATTCTCCATTGATGTTTTCTGTGGAAGATGTTGATGATTCGGAAAATGTGAGATTGGAATACTATTCTGTTGATCCTCACTGCATACCAAAGTCTTACTACATAAAATCCAATAGCCGCGCGAGTGAGATAACCATAAAAAATAGAAGACAATCCAGATGAGGAAATAGCTGTTTTTTATGGAGGGTTTAACGTCTGCTCTCAAACAAAAAAAGGAGTGGTTAAGACCTATATCACAGTAGAGAGGATAAATAAACCGATTACAGATCCATTTTATTAAATCAGCTCTGCTCTGATTCTCTCCGCTATTCGTCTTATATTATCGACGGATGTCCTTTTATCTCATTATCAACAATTTATTTGACGAGTTCGGTGAGGAGGCGGTTGAAGGTGTGGTCGAGGTCAAAAGTTATGCCCGGGTGAGGTCGGGATGTTTGCACACAGGTGCTTTTTACTGCTGTGAGCCATCTGAACCGTTCTTCAACAGGCATCTCCTTGAATTTACCAATGCCTTCGCACACGCTTTTGAATACTTCAAGCTGACTGAGCGGCTGTGATGTGTCGGTATCGCGTGCAATCGCTTCTATGCGTTTTATGTCGGGACATATCTCCACTTTAATCCATTTGCTGCGTTTGCTCATCATTATAAGCCCAACGTTGACAAATTCTTCCCTTTCTACTTTAGGAATCAGGCGAATAACCGCATATTCATATAATATTTTGTCTTGCATCGAGAGCTGTTTTAGTGAATATGGGTGAGTGTTCAAGCCGCTTGGTAAGGAAGTCGGTATATACCTGCCGGATCTGTCGGGGAGTTTCTTCACTCCCTTCATGTACGAGCCATTCATCGGGAATCAACGCTGTTATTTCCTCAATATCCGCCGGCGTGATTTTTTGAAGCATCAACTGGGACGCTTCTTCTATTTTTGATGCCTGATGCAGCAGGGCGTGGTCCTTGATGTATGGAAAAGGGGAGGCGGCACTTTTTTCCCAGTCTTTCCATGAGTGGTGAAACATGAGCGATGCGCCGTGGTCGATTAGCCAAGGCTCCGAGTGCCATATAAGCATATTGGTGTTTCGGGTAGTGCGGTCAACATTTGTCAGATATGAGTCGAGCCACACTATTTTCGAGGCTTCAAGAGAGTCAATTCTGTTAAGATAGGAGTCAAGCGTGACAGCTCCGGATAGGAAGTGCATACCGAGATTGAGACCACGGCTTGCCTTGAGAAGATCCTGCACTTCTTCGTCCGGCTCGGTTCTGCCGAAGTCTTCGTCAAGGTCAAGAAAGATGAGTTCCGGCACTCTCAGTCCGGCTTTGCGGGCGATTTCTCCGCCAATAAGTTCTGCAATAAGTGCCTTTGCACCATGACCGGCGCCGCGCATCTTGACCACATATTTGAAATCGTCATCAGCCTCGGCGAGGACGGGTAGAGACCCGCCCTCGCGAAGTGGCATGATGAATCGTGTTACCTGCTGATGCCTGAGTTCGGACATTATTCAGCGAGTTGGTGGATAGTGTCAACAAGCTGTTCTCCCAGACCAATAGTATATCCTTGAGACACAAATACAATTCGGTTGAATGTGTCGGCGATAATGAATATAGGTCTTTCGGTTTCGGGCAGTTTGAGGGCACTGATTATCTCAGCGGCAATTTTGCCATTATCGTCAATACCGAATGATGCGGTGGAGGGGAGTGCGGGCAACTGTGCGGCATCGAAGCGCTCTGCATCCTGCTTATCCTTGAAGAGCAGAATCATGGAGCGTCCCCATTTCTCAAATTCGGCATTAAGCGCGGCGATGTCGCGTAGAGCATGATTGGTAGGCTCGTGGTTTGGTGTGAGAATACCGATTATATAGTATCCTCTTCCAGTGGTTGAGAGTACGGATTTCTCAGTTCCGGTAGCAAGGTCGGTATAAAGATTCTCAGAATTGAAGCTGCCAATCACCTGTACCCCTTTCTCATCCTGACGGAGAACGAGGGTATCGGTGAGCTCCTGTCCCGGCTCGATAGTGATGAAATCGGTACGTGCGAGCACTCCGCCGTCAGCCATTCTCTGACCGCTGACTATCATATACTGCCCGGCATCCATCTCGGCACCATTAGCGAAGATGCTTTTCCAAGTACCGTCTTCGGGATAGCCCATCTGTTGCGGCTCACCGTCAACAATCTTAGAGATAGAGAACTGAGTATAGTAGCGCGGATCATCAATTCTGCCTGTCTTGGTGAAATCGAGTGTCAGTTTTCCGGGTTTTGCAGCCACAGCCTGAGGGTTATTGTTGGAGAATTTCACATCCTGCCAGTTGCCGTCAGCATCAGCCCACTGGGTTTTTCCGGTAACGGGGTCTATGCGCGCGGGAATGCCTGCTGTTCTTGCGAGAGTTACAAAATAGATGTCTCTCGAAGCGGCATTCGCAGCCTTAGCCTTGTGAACGGCTTCCGGACTCATGCGCACATTGCCTGGATACCAGTCGGGGAGCAAAGTGATGGTTTCTCCGATTTCTTTAATAAGAGAAGCCGGATCAGCCTTATAAGAACCAAGTTTTTGAGCAGGGATATTGTTTATGAAATATGAGCGGAAAAGCGATAGCGCTTCATTGTCAACTCTCGGATTCAGGATGTAATTAACATACAAGTCTCCTTCTCCTGCCGGGGCTGTAAGCTGGTCAACAAGAATAGGATATGTGATGTCGCTGCGGTCCTTCATCGATATGGCTCCGAGGAGTGCCATAGCTCTCTTTCTATCAGCTGAAGGTGTTGATTGGAGGAACTTGGCGATAATACTATGGTTTCCTCTCGCATCAGTCATAATAGATATGAGTTTCTCAGCATCAACTCCGAGCTCAGCCGCAAGTGCCGCACTTTGGGCGGCGGTCATGAATGTGGCGGTGTGTGCTCCGCGCAGAGAATCTTCATATACCTTTCTTCTCTCATTTTCCGCAGCCTGCTCAGGTGTGACAAGAACCGAATTGCTTCCGGGTACGGGAGGGATGATGTCAAGTGCATACGCGCCGGTGGTCGCAGGAGTCTTGTCAATTGTCACAGTTACATTTTTCTCTTTGCCGACAGAGCCTTTTGTGAAGCCGAAGTTTGTGCCGTCTGTAGCCCAGATAACGAGGTCTCCGAGCCCGGTGCTCAGTGACGCATTACCCTTGTCGTCAGATTTCTTGGTTGCTATCGGATAGAATTCTGCGTAGTTATAAAGACGGAAGCTAACTGTAGCGTCTTTCACCGGCTTACCATCAGAATTAAGGACAGTAACAGTGATTGTGTCAACCGGAGCGTAGTTTGATGTGACATTTATATCGGTGTAACCGGGAGGGGTGGCGATCACTTCTTCAGGTCCGTCATAGTTACCCGGCACACGGGTATTCATCATCATGCCGCGTGATGCAGGGGCATTGAACCAACCGAGGTTAAGCACCGGCTCCGGTTCACAGGCACCGAGAAAATACCATTTACCGTCCGCCCAAGCCTCTACCCAAGCGTGGTTGTCATCGGTGTGCGCCCATCGTGGAGTGTAAATCTGGCGTGCGGGAATACCCATTGAGCGGAGTGCGGCGACTGTAAATGTGGATTCCTCTCCACATCGACCGCTTGCGGTGTAAACGGTGGCGAGAGGTGAGTGAGTGCGACCGTCAGAGGGCTGATAAGTAGCCTTTTCGTGACACCAGTGATTTATTTCCAGAATAGCATCTTTCATAGACAGGTCTTTCACTCTGTCCTTTAGCTCCTCGTAGAAAACCTTTCTGTAGCCGTCCAGATATTCGTTGTTGATGCGTACGGGAAGTACGAAATGGCGGAATTCTCTGTCGGGCACCTTGTTACCCCATGGCATCTCCTTGCGGGCTTTCAGTGAGTAGTCCACGTTTTCAAGGAAGAAATCGCCCGAATTGTCAGCCATGTCGGGGAGTGGCATATATGCATAGAGCACTTCCAGTGCCTGTCTTTGCTCAGGGGTGAGCTTCTTATCAAATATAGAAAAATATTCCTTATTGCCTACTGTTTTCTGTCTTTCGGCAAAATCAGCCTTGACAACCGGCGATGCTATCTGTGCCGAAGCTACAGCACCGACAAACAGGGCAAGAGATATGGATGCTATTCTTTTAACAGACATATGTGTTAAGAATTAATTTGTGATATAATTTGTTTAACAATATCGGCAGAGGTGGTCTTTCGTGAGTACTCATCGCTTCCCGGAGTACCCATAGACACTCCGCCGTGGCGGAATTTCATACCGCTTTCAACAGCAGCTCTCGCCGAAGCGTGGATTTCATTAGTTCCGGATGATTTGATGATCTCGGCAGCATTTGACTGAGAAACACCGGCTCCGGCAAGTATGATAATCCTGCCGTCCGCGAGGCGCACGAGTTCGGCAAGTGTGTTCTTGCCTTCAAGCGCGCTCTGAGCCTGACCCGAAGTGAGAATGCGGTCACAGCCGAGTGATATAATCTCTTCAAGTGCCTTGAAAGGGTCGCGGCACAGATCGAATGCCCTGTGGAATGTAACGCTGATTCCTGCGGCTGCCTCCACCATTTTTCTGCAAGCAGGCATATCAATTTCTCCATCAGGAGTAAGGGCTCCGATAACAACCCCTTGCACTCCAGCCTCACGTGCCGCCACAATGTCGTCAACCATGCAATCCACCTCATCGGGAGTGTAAAGGAAATCACCTCCTCTTGGACGAATCAAAACATGAACTCTTATTCCCGGCACTTTCAGCGCACTTCGAATAAATCCTATCGATGGAGTGACACCGCCTTCGCCGAGAGCGGAGCATAGTTCCACTCTGGAAGCACCTCCTGCGGCGGCAGCGATGACGCTATCGATGTCGCCCGCACAGACTTCAAGCAGATTTTTCATTTTGAGACTGTATCGAGTTCAATGATATAGTCGATAGTTCCTTCCGGAATCTCCGGCAGGTTGATTGAGATGCCGCCTTCTTTCAGTTTTGTGAATTTGACCGGAGTCTTGTTATCGAAGGTCACCGCCTTTTTCACTTTTGCAGTTGTGGGAACTTTAATCTCTTTTGCTTCCGGATTGAGTACGTGGAGATAGAGTTTGTCCCCCTTGCGGGTTGATGTGCCCCAATCCTGCGCTTCAAAATCGCCTGCAGTGGTAGCATAGAAAGTTTCGCCATATTTGTTCATCCACTGACCAATCTCCTTTAGCCTTTCAAGAGCGGCTTCGGGCAGATTACCGTCGGGTTGCGGACCGATGTTGAGCAGCAGATTTGCTCCCATGCCGGCAGCTTTCACAAGGTAAGATATGAGTTCGGGAGTGGATTTGTAGTTCTGATCCTTGATTTTGTAGCCCCACATACCGTTCATGGTCTGGCAGGTTTCGAGAGGCAGTCGCGAGATATCCTGTCCTGAGAGTCCTGCGGTATTTTCACCTGGGAGGTCACGCTCGAAAATCTGAATGTCCTCTCCCGGATGAGGGGTGATATGATGGTTGTTGCCGATAAGACACTGAGGCTGAAGCTTGTGGATGAGTGCATATTGCTCAGGCAACTGCCAGTCAAAAGGCACGCTGTCCTGATCATGGTCCCAGTGACCGTCAAACCAGATAGCGCCTACCTTGCCGTAGTTGGTAAGCAGTTCGGTAAGCTGTTTGTTCATAAAGTCGTAATATGCCGGCCAGTTGCGGAGTGTGGTGTCTCTGCCTGTGTTCAATCCAGTTCTTCCGCTTGGATAGTCAGGACGGGTCCAGTCGATATGCGAATAATAAAGGTGTAGCTTTATGCCCTGCTTCTCGCATTCGTCGGCGAGTTCCTTGAGAATATCTCTCTTGAACGGGGTGGCATCCACGATATTATAATCGCTTTGGTCTGTATCCCACATTGAGAAGCCGTCATGGTGACGGGTGGTGAAGGTGATATATTTCGCGCCGGAATCCTTGATAGCGCTCACCCATTTTGCGGCATCGAAGTTGGCAGGATAGAATCCGCCGGCTGCCTTGGCATATTCTTTGGCGCTGATATTGTCGTAGTTGAGATACCATTCTCCCTGAGCGAACATACTGTATATACCCCAGTGAAGAAAGATACCGAAGCCATTGTCGGCAAACTCCTGCCGAGCCTTGAGATTTTCAGCGGTGGGTATATATGCGGGTGTCTCATCCGCATAAGCGCCTAACGCGATTGAAGCCGCTGCTATGCAGCCGATCAGTTTTTTCATAACAGATATTATATTTAAAGTATTTGTCAATTATATTATAAGGTGAAAGGAACTCTCACGCAGGTGGGGTTCCTTTCAATGCATTTATAGAGGTCATCCATTCAGGATGAATGAGTATGCCTTATCAGAAGGGCAGGTCATCATTGTCGGCGGGTGCGGGAGGGGGAGGAGGCACATTATCCATCGGCGGAATATCGGAAGTGCCCGCAGTAGCGGGAGCCGCCCCGTTTTTCTCGGCTTTCCAACCGCGGATGCTGGTGTACCATCTGCCATTGTATTCCCTGCTCTCTATATCGAAGAAAAGAGTGATGTCGTCACCGGGATTGAGGGGGTATTGATCAGCACGATCGCCAAAGAAGTCAAAATGAACCTTTTTTGGGAAGTTATCCTGAGTTTCAAGAACATATTCCTTTTTCTTCCAGGCTTTTCCGCTTGCGTTGGAAACGCCGGACTGTTCGGGAAGGGCTAAAATTACTTTGCCTTTGATTTCCATTATATTTTATTTATCGATTGTTTACTATTTGCAAAATTAATGCCGGGAAGTGTAAGTGCCAAATTAAAAGTTATAAAAAAGGTGAGCGGCGTTATATTTTTGAATAACTTTACAGCATATATAAATAATCAGTAAAATATGGCAGAATGGTGGACAGCCCCCGCCGAGGGAAATGACGGCAAACTGATAATGGTGACCGGCAGACGCGATGTAAAGAAATTCCGCGAGAATCCGCGATTTGACAAGCGCGTGGAAGTGAGTTGGAAATACTCTTCAGGTGCAGACGGGATGCCGACCAAAGAGGATTCTGAAATGATGGATGAGGTGCAGACCCGTCTCACAGAGGTATTTGACAAAGATCCGGTAGCTGTTCTCACCGGAGTATATACCGGTGAAGGTGAACGAAACTGGGTATTCTATACCTTGAGCACCCATATCTTCGGCAAGAAACTAAATGAGGCGCTTGCATCGCTGCCTACTCTTCCGCTTGAGATTTATGCTGAAAACGATCCGGAGTGGAACGAGTATGACGAAATGAGCGAGTGCGAGATAAATATAGATTAATAATGCAGTAGCCCTCCAATCATAAAGTCCGGAGGGCTACTTATGTATGTACCTGACATGGGTATTCCATGTC
>CAMWUZ010000023.1 GCA_947177595.1 uncultured Porphyromonadaceae bacterium
CCCCAGCTTTATACCCGCCCCGGAACAGTTTCTCCACAATCTCCTGCCCGCAAACAGGTATGCAATACAAGGAGGAGTGAGTCTGTTTGACAACCCAATCATCAAGGTAACCCGAGAGGATGCGGCTCGTTTTCACCGCGATATTTCAAATATAATGGAACGGTTACCGGATATTGAGCACCGATTCTATGAAGAAATGATCGGTAGCCTTCTGCGCACCATGATTTATGATCTCTTTGACTTCCATGTTAAGGTCAATGACAGTATGCTCACCACCGATAGAGTCGGGTATATCGTGGCGCAGTTTTTCTCTCTCATCAGAGCCGGCAAACCGAAAACCGAGCGTGAGGTTACATACTATGCCAATCAGTTGAGTGTCACGCCAAAATATCTGTCAGACACTGTTAAGCGAATAACGGGAATCAGTGTTTCCTCTCATATCAGCCGCGCCGCAATATCAATAATCAAGGAGTATCTTGAAAATTCGCGTCTTCCCATTACACAGATAGCCGACGAGATGAATTTTACATCCGTCAGCTATTTCAGTCGTTATTGCAAGAAGCATACCGGTATCTCTCCGGCTATGTATCGCCTTGCCGGAGATAAATCCGGAAAGTGATGCCCTCTTATCTCCAGCCCATGAACATTTTGGTTACATCTGCATCGTGATGGTCAAAGAAAAGACTTTTTCCGGTATCAAGTCTGGCAATCTCAGCCATATCCTCATCGCTCAGAGTGAAATCATAAATATCCAGATTCTGCTCCATACGCTCTATATGGGTAGATTTGGGAATAATCACCACCCCGCGCTGAGTCAGCCATCTTAGAGCTACCTGAGCTACTGATTTACCATATTTACTGCCTATACTTTCAAGCACCGGATTGGTGAAGAAATTGTTTCTCCCCTCAGCAAGAGGTCCCCATGACATTATCTGACAGCCGAACTCCTTCATTATCTTCTGAGCCTCAATCTGCTGGTCAAAAACATGAGTCTCGACCTGATTCACCATCGGAGGAATCCCCACATTGCTTGCTAAGTCTATGAAGTGATCGGGATAGAAATTGCTCACACCGATAGCCCGTATCTTTCCTTCATTATATGCTTCTTCAAGAGCCCGATAAGCTCCGTAACGGTCACAGAAAGGCTGATGCAGCAGCATAAGATCAATATAACCCGTGCCAAGTTTGCGCAGACTCTCGTCAACGGATGCTTTAGCTTTTTCGTAGCCATAGTTTGAAATCCATATTTTTGACACAATGAATAGATCTTTTCGGTCAATCCCGCTCTTCGCTACAGCAGCTCCGACACCCTCCTCATTATTATATGCCTGAGCGGTATCAATCATCCGGTAGCCAACTTTGAGCGCCTCGCTTACACAACGTTCACATTCATCGGGATTTACCTGATATACTCCATATCCTTCTATCGGCATTTCAACGCCATTTCTAAGTCTAATCTTTTCCATATCTTTCAACTTTATTAAAATCCCAACTTCGAGAGCCATTTATCAACATTTTCACCGGCAACCTCCCGCTGCTCCTGGGCTATCTTACCCTGAACAGCAAGACCTTTACCTACAGCAACATCCGCACCCTTGCACGCATTGGCAATCTTGCGGTCTGTGCCCCCCATGCCGCTAACTTCATGAGTGATGAAATGAATTACTGTCTTACCGGTCCAGTAATGCTACTCTATAATGGTATAGACGAACATCTGCACTTCGCCACACCAGTTGGGATATCCGAGGAAAATCACATCATAATCCTCTATCTTCACATCACCATTGATTGCCGGGCGCGCTCCGGATTGCTTCTCATCTTTAGCAACCTCGATACACTCGTTATAATTAACCGGATAAGGCTTTGCCGGAACAATCTCAAAACGGTCGGCGCCTACTGCATCCGCTATCATGTCGGCGATAATATGTGTGTTGCCTCTTTCAATAACTCCTACATTGTAGTTCTCGCCCGTATGTGAGAAAAATACAACCAATTTTTTTCCGTCAGTTTTCATATCAATATCATTATTAGTTTCTACAGTTGAAGCCGTACAGGAGCATACTCCCGACAGAGAGAACATTGCTGACAGCGCGACAGATATAATTTTTCTAATCATACCGGTTACAGGTTTTAAATTACTCTACAAAAATAACACCGCAAATCCGCTATTTATTTTTACATATTCCTTTATTATTTTCACATATTCCGCAAATATATGCTGATGTGTGACGTACTGAAATTATTTATTAGGAAGTATGTAATTGCTAACGCTAAGACAAAGAAGTGATTCTTTTCAGTTGTGACCGACTCTGCTTAGCTTACACTTATTACAGCACTGCAATCTCAAGACTATAAAATGATTAAGGACTTTTAATTTTATTGTTGGCTGCTGTTTGAAAAAAAGAATGTATCTTTGCAGCGGACAAAGAGATAAGTGTCCGTTAAAAATATTATCAGATATAAGACCGGGGTCTCGCTCACACATGAGAGAGATTCTTTCTTTTTTCTGCATTCAGAAAAACTTAACACCATAAAATCTTTACAGACTATGGCTATAACTTACATGACCAAAGACGGTTACAAGAAAAAAATGGAAGAAATCGCATACCTCGAATCGGTAGAGCGTCCTAAAATATCACGTGCCATCGGTGAGGCGAGAGACAAAGGCGACCTTTCGGAAAACTCAGAGTATGACGCGGCAAAAGAGGCTCAGGGCATGCTTGAAATGAAGATTGCACAGCTCAAGGATCTTGTGGCAAACGCCAGAATCATCGATGACAGCACTCTCAACAATGAGGAGGTGCAGATTCTCAATACCGTCAAGATTAAGAATGTGGCAAACGGCATGACCATGGAATATACCATTGTTGCCGACAGCGAGGCTAACCTCAAGGAGAAGAAAATCGGATCAAGCACTCCCATCGCTCAGGGTCTGCTCGGTCACAAGCTCGGCGAAATCGTAGAGATAAAGGTACCTGCCGGACTGATGAAGTTTGAAATCGTTGAAATAAGTTTCTGATTATGGCTTCTATCTTCACCAAAATCATCAACGGCGAGATTCCATGCTATAAAATAGCCGAAGATGAACGCCATTTCGCATTTTTAGACATCAATCCCGTTGCTCCCGGTCACACTCTTGTTGTGCCCAAGCACGAAGTGAGCTACATATTCGACCTCAGCGAAGAGGAGTATGTGGCTCTTGAACTTTTTGCACGTAAGGTGGCGAAAGGCTTGCAGGAAGCGGTGCCATGCACCCGCATTGCCGAAGCTGTTATAGGGCTTGAGGTTCCTCACACCCATATCCATCTTGTTCCTATCAAGAGCGAGGGAGATATGAACTTTTCACGCAAACTGTCGCTCCAGGCAGAAGAGATGCAGGCGCTTGCCGATAAAATCAGTGCGGCGGTTGCTCCACACCTTAAATAATATAACAAACCAAATCATATATCATGAAAAGTATCTTCAGAGTATTCCTGATTCCGGTAATCGCAATCTGCGTGATTGTGGGATGTGCCGGTAAGAAAGAGACGGCGGAGAAACCCCGCGAGTTTGTCACAGTACGGGACGGAGAGTTCTATATCGGTGACTCTTTGTATCGTTTTGTAGGCGCCAACTTCTGGTATGGAGCGATTCTCGCTTCGGAAAAATATGGCGACCGCGAGCGTCTTGCCAAAGAGCTTGATTATCTCAAGGAAATCGGCATCACCAACCTGCGAGTGCTTGTTGGAGGCGATGGTGCTCCCGGTGAAGCACGAATCGAACCGGTGCTCCAGACAGCTCCCGGTGTGTACAACGACACTCTGCTTCAGGGACTCGACTATTTCCTCGCAGAACTTGAGAAGCGTGACATGAACGCGGTGCTCTACCTTAACAACGCCTGGGAATGGAGCGGTGGCTACGGCACATATCTTGAATGGACCGGTCACGGACCGTGCCCGCTGCCAAAGTACGGCTACAATGAATATGTTGACTTTGTGAGTCAGTTTGTGCTTGACGATTCAGCCAAGCAGCTAGCGCTCAACCATGTACGCAATATTGTAAGCCGCACAAACACAGTCACAGGCGAACCCTACAGCCAATCTCCCGCCATCATGTCATGGCAGATAGCGAATGAGCCGAGAGCTTTCAGCACCGAAGGAAAACGCGCTCTCGCCGACTGGCTCCGCACCACCGCACGCACTATCAAGGAAATTGACACAAACCACCTGGTATCTACCGGCAGCGAAGGCAAATACGGCTGTCAGGTTGACATCGACCTGTGGGAAGAAATCCACAAATATCCCGAAATCGACTACGCCAATATACATATCTGGCCTTACAACTGGCAGTGGATCAGAAGAGACACCAAGGACGGGGTTGTTGAAGATGTGGACACTGCCTGCAAATATACCCTCGCCTACATCGACGAGCATTATGCCAGAATGAAGGGTGCCAAGCCGATTGTACTCGAGGAGTTCGGCTATCCGCGCGACACAATGGGTCTCGCTCCGGGTTCACCAACAACCGGCAGAGACAAATACTACGAATATGTGTTCTCCATCATCAGAGATTCAGGCAAAATCAACGGCTCGAATTTCTGGGGCTGGGGAGGATTTGCAAATCCCGCTCATGCCACTTGGGAGCGCGGAGATGACTATACCGGCGATCCAGCTCAGGAGGATCAGGGTCTCAACTCCGTTTTTGCCGCTGACTCATCTACCGTGGCTATCATCCGCAAAATGACCCAAAGTCTCTCTTCCAAATCGATTGAAAAATGAAAAAACTTATCATAGCACTCGCAGTTCTCGCCCCCATGGCTATGAGCTGCGGACATTCCGGTTCCGCTACCGCTGACACCGCCGACAGCACAACTGCCGCTACAGCACTCAGAAACCGTCTCGAATCTATCACCGCATCCGGCAAAGTGATATTCGGGCATGATGATGACCCGGTTTACGGTCACTCATGGGTGGGTGACTCGGGGAGATCTGACGTTATGGAAATTGTGGGTGACTATCCCGGAATCATGAACTGGGACTTGGGAGGTATTGAAAAATGTGATGCCGCCAATCTTGATTCTGTGAATTTCGAGCGCATGAGAGCCGAGGTAATAGCTCAGGATGCCCGCGGAGGTATAAATGCATTCAGCTGGCACACTGTGAATCCCATTGACGGCAGAGACAGCTGGCAATGCGAGGATACCACTATGGTGGAGCGCATTCTCAACGATGCCGAAATCGGAAAGGCTTTTGACAATCAGGTGCGCAATGTGGCACACTTCATGAACTCGCTCACCGATGCCTCAGGCAATAAGATCGGGGTGATTTTCCGTCCCTGGCACGAACATACAGGCGACTGGTTCTGGTGGGGCAGCCGCCAGTGTACTCCCGAGCAGTATCGCGCGCTCTGGGCGAGAACACGCAAGATTATGGACGAAGAGGGTGTTGACAATATCCTCTGGGCATATTCTCCCGACCGTGTGGAGAGCGACGAGCAGTATATCGAGCGCTATCCCGGTGACGAGCTGGTTGATATAATGGGCGCGGATGTCTATGCCTACAATGCGGAGAAAGGAATTGAAGCATACCGCAAGGCGGTTGACGCTACTCTCGGAGCTGCAGTACGCGCAGCGAATGAGCGCGGCAAAATCGCCGCCTTCAGCGAAACCGGTCTGGAGGGTGTGACAGTCAGCACATGGTGGACAGAAGTTCTTCTTCCTGCAATCAAGCAATATAAGCCTGCTTATGTGATTGTGTGGAGAAACGCCCACGACAAGCCCACCCACTTCTTCGGCCCCTATCCCGGTCACGAAAGCGCCGATAATTTCAAAGCATTCTACAATGATTCAACCACGCTCTTTGCAGCGGATGTTGATAAAATACGATAAAGTATTTCACCCTATTTCAGATTAACTACTATGCTGTCATTTGATGAACGCAAGCGTCTGGTGGAAAGCGAATATGACGCTGTTATCCGCCGCGTTAACTATCCTGTTGGAGGAAACGGTGTATATACCCGCTACAAGTATCCGATTATAACCCCAGCTTCGGTACCGCCGTTGTGGAAATATGACTATAATCCCGCTACCAATCCTTATTTCATGGAGCGAATCGGAGTCAACGCTACTTTTAATGCGGGCGCGATCAAGTTTGACGGCAAGTATTATCTTATGGTGCGCGTCGAAGGCATGGACCGCAAATCATATTTCGCACTCGCGGAGAGTGAGGACGGTATCAACGGTTTTCACTTTGTCGGCAGACCGATAACTATGCCGGACACTGATGCACCCGGCACCAATGTATATGATATGCGACTCACCCGCCATGAGGACGGTTGGATTTACGGTCTCTTCTGCGTTGAGCGCCATGATGATTCCTGTCCAGGAGATCTCTCCGCCGCAACAGCAGCCTGCGGAATAGCCCGCACAAAAAATCTTGTTGACTGGGAGCGTCTGCCCGACCTCAAAAGCAAGAGCCAGCAGAGAAATGTGGTGCTCCACCCGGAATTTTTTGACGGAAAATATGCTCTCTACACGCGCCCCCAGGACGGTTTTATCGACACCGGTAGCGGTGGCGGCATCGGCTGGGCTCTCGTTGATGATATGACCCATGCGGTTGTAACTGAAGAAAAAATCATTGACGCACGCTATTACCATACAATCAAGGAGGTGAAAAACGGAGAGGGTCCTCATCCCATAAAAACTTCCCGCGGGTGGCTGCATCTCGCTCACGGAGTACGCAATACCGCTGCCGGGCTCAGATATGTGCTCTACCTCTACGTAACCGACCTTAAAGAACCTTGGAAAGAGATAGCTACCCCGGCAGGCTATTTCATGGCTCCGGTAGGCGAGGAATATATAGGTGATGTCGGCAATGTGCTTTTTTCCAACGGCTGGATTGCAGATGAAGACGGCAGAGTGCTCATCTATTATGCTTCAAGCGATACAAGAATGCATGTGGCGGAAAGTACGGTTGACCGGCTGCTTGACTATTGCTTCAATACTCCCGCCGACAGACTCATCTCTGCCGAAAGCGTAAAAGCCATTAACAGCCTCATAGATTCCAATCTGAAACTTAATAACTAAAATCCTTACCTCAATACCTTAAATCACCATGGCACCACTTAAAGAGAAGATTGGCTACGGCTTCGGCGATATGGCGGCGTCGATGTTCTGGAAGGTTTTCAGCTACTACCTGCCGTTTTTTTACTCCAATATCTTCGGACTCTCCCTCGCAGACGCGGCAACCCTTGTGCTCGTCACAAGAATATGGGATGCCGTCTCCGATCCGATGATGGGAATTGTAGCCGACCGCACCAATACACGCTGGGGTAAATACCGACCCTACCTGCTGTGGGTAGCGGCACCGTTCTCCATATGCGGTATTCTTCTCTTCACTACTCCTGACTGGAGCTATGCCGGCAAGCTCATCTGGGCATATGTCACATACGTGTTCATGATGACCGTTTACACCGGCATAAATGTGCCATACGGTGCCATGCTCGGAGTGGTGAGCGACAACCCTCACGAAAAGACGGTTTTCTCATCCTTCCGTATGTTTTTCGCCTACGCCGGATCATTTATCGCTCTCGCCGCATGGGAACCCCTATGCTCGCTGTTTGAGCATCATTGGGGCTTTTCGGTGCAGACAAGCTGGCAGTGCGCTATGGTAGTGATTGCCGCAGCCTGCTTCCTGCTCTTCCTCTGCTGCTTCAAACTCACGAGGGAGAGAATCAAAACAGTGTCGCAGGTGAGCATCGGAAGTGACTTCAAGTCGCTGCTTGGTAACCGCCCCTGGTGGATTCTAATCGGTGCGGCTCTCTCCTACAACCTTTTCTGCACTGTCCGCGGAGCTACCGTTGCATATTTCTTCGCCGACATTATCGGCTCGGATGCGCATATCTTCATATTCTCAATAGCACTGCTATTCTACTCCGGACTGTTCCTGAGCATAGGCGAGGTGGCAAATATGTTTGGAGTGGCAATGACCGTACCTATCGCCAAGGCTTTCGGCAAGAAAACCACATTCATTCTTGTGAATGCGGCTCTGATTCTGTTCAGTATCGCGTTTTTCTTTGTGCCGGTTAGCGCTGCCGGCTACTGGTGGATGCTCCTTTTGCAGATATGTATTTCTGTGCTGACAGGTATTATGAGTCCGCTCGTATGGTCAATGTATGCCGATGTGAGCGACTACTCCGAACTGAAAAATCACACCGCTTCCACAGGTCTCATCTTCTCATCCTCATCTATGGCACAGAAGTTTGGTGGAGCTATAGGCGGAGCCGCCGTGCTCTGGCTGCTCGATGCCTGCGGTTATATTGCGGGCACAGCCGAGACTGCGGGCACAATCGCCCAAAGCAGCGGTGCGCTCACCTGCCTCTGGATGCTGATGACGTTTATCCCGGCGGGAGTATCGCTCCTCGCTATTACCGTAGTGTCATTCTATCCCCTCACTACAGACAGAGTGAATGATATTGTTGCACGGCTCAAGGAACAGAGACTTAGCGCGTCGGCTGAAGCTACGCAGGATGAGATAACCGATTTCGCTAACACAAACAGTTGATGAACAAAGAGGCTAAAGAGGCTTTTGCCCGCGAACTGGAGGATAACCTCAACAACAATATTCTCCCTTACTGGCTTGAAAAGATGCGCGATGACAAGGATGGCGGCTTTTTCGGGCGAAGAGACGCGTCAGATACCGTTATGGAGGGCGCGGAGAAAGGTGCGATAATGAACGCACGTATTCTATGGACATTCTCTGCCGCATATCTTTCAACAGGACGCTCGGATTGCCTTGAAGCCGCCACACGTGCAAAAGATTATATTCTCAATCATTTTATTGACAAAGAGAATGGCGGTGTATTCTGGTCGCTGAATGCCGACGGCAGCATTGCCGACAGCAAGAAGCAGTTTTACGCCATAGCATTTACCGTTTACGGTCTCGCCGAATATTATCGCGCCTGCGGCGATAAAGAAGCTCTTGACTGTGCCATAGCCTTGTTCAGAAGCATAGAGGAGCATAGCCGTGACCGGGCTAAAGGTGGCTATCGCGAGGCGGCAACCCGCACATGGGAGCCTATCGAGGATATGCGGCTTAGCGAGAAAGATGAGAATTTCAGTAAAACGATGAATACCCATCTCCACATCCTTGAGGCTTATACCGCACTCCTGAGAGTGTGGCGCACAGAGGAGAGCGTGGAGGCTTGCCGATATGCGCTCGAAATTATTCTTGACAGAATAATGAATCCCGCAGACGGACATCTCGGATTATTTTTCAATGATGACTGGAACCGCATGGACCGCGAAAAATCATATGGACACGATATAGAGGCTTCATGGCTGCTGCTGGAGGCGGCGCAGGTGATCGGAGACCCGGTGCTGTATGAACGCACCTTGAACGCCACACGCCGCATTTCAGACGCTGCACTTGAAGGATTGTGCTGTGATGGCTCTATGGTGTATGAACGTCATGGAAACGGCTCCTATGACAATGAAAAGCACTGGTGGGTACAGGCGGAGACTGTTGTCGGTCAGGCATATCGCTTCCGCTTCCACGGTGTAGAGAAAGCTCTTGATGACGCGCAACGCAGTTGGGCGTATATCCGCGACAATCTTGTGGATAACATAAACGGCGAATGGTATTGGAGCCGGATGCCTGACGGCAGTATCAATAGCGTTGAAGACAAAGCAGGCTTCTGGAAATGCCCTTATCACAACGGGCGGATGTGTATGGAAACCCTGCGGATTCTAAAGAGCTGATCATTTCTCGATTATATCCACCCATTCGGCATCCACTATCTGCTCTTCAGTGGTGTAGGTTGTACTGCCGTCAGAATGAATCTCTGTTGTGGTTTCCGCCGAAATCTCCTCGTATGCCACATATTCTCCCATATCCTTAGTGAAAACCTTTTTATGGACAGGCTGCTGAGGCTCTTGCCGCTCTTTCCGGCTATACTGCCTGTATGCCTGAGAATAGGCATTGTTCATCGCCTTTTTATAGCGGCGCATAAACATCACTCCCCTGATTATGGGACGGAAGATGATGATGAGAAATATTATGAATAATAGTGCTCCTAAAGACATCTTAAAAGAAAGTTGTGTATTTAACTAAACACTTCGCTGCTCCGAGGGTTCATTTTCCGGGAGTTACGGCACTCATGGCTATATAGAGAAATATAGTCCACGCGAGTCCTGACAACCCCAGAATGAGCACAAACAACACAGCACCGGCAAGAAGGATATAGCGGCGGGAATTTGTACGCCAGTCAAAGCTCGAAAATTTTAGCGAGAACATGGGCAGAGGCATGACCATTAGACTTGCAAGCACCAGAATGAGAATGGCGAGTGCCACCGAGCCGGGATAGGTGTAGGCATGAATCCACGCGACAGTGCCAATCCAGAATATAGCGTTTGCGGGCACCGGCAGACCGATGAAAGAGGTTGTCTGACGGTCATCAACATTGAATCTGGCGAGGCGTAGTCCGGCAAAAAGCACAATAAACAGTACGGCGAATGCCCAGGGCGAATCCGTATCAAAAGTATTGATAGTATTGAACATCAGCATAGTCGGTGCAAGACCGAAGCTGATGAGGTCTGAAAGAGAGTCCAACTCCTTGCCTAAATCGGAATAGGCATGAAGCAGACGCGCCATTGCGCCGTCAAGAAAGTCAAACAATGCAGCCGCCCCGATAAAGATAAACGCCCACTGATAGCCTTGCAACTCACCAAACGGTTCATGAAGATGAAAGGTGCAGATACAAGCCATAGCTCCGCAGAGCAAGTTGAGGCAGGTTATGGAATTGGGTATATTTGCGCGAATCTTACGAAACATACTTATAATCAATTATTTGGTCTTAAGCGTGCAATCTCGGTGATACCACCAGTGGTCTTGTCGCCGATATTGACAAATATTTCGGTACCGAGCGGCAGGAAAATATCGACACGTGAGCCGAATTTAATAAATCCGAGGTGTTCGGCGATGCTGCATTTTTCTCCCGGTTCCGCATAAGTGACAATGCGGCGGGCAACAGCTCCCGCTATCTGACGCACAACTATCTCCTGACCGTTTTCAGCACGGATCAGCACGGTAGAACGCTCGTTTTCACTGCTTGATTTGGGCAGATATGCCGAAAGGAAACGACCTGAATGATGACGCACAAGAAGCACCTCACCATTTACCGGAAACCAATTGGCGTGAACATTGAAAACAGTCATAAACACCGAGAGCTGAATAACATTGCGGTGCAGACACTCGCTCTCGTAAACCTCTTCGAGCGCTACAACAGTACCGTCAACCGACGAAACCACCACATCTTTTTCATCGCCATGGAAATAGCGGCGCGGAGAGCGGAAAAAATTAAGAACCAGAAGATAAAGAACACCTGTGATGGATGAGAACACGATAGGTACAGCAACCGGGCGAATGAACATCCACGCCGAAGCATTGATTACCAACAGCATCAATAGCAAGATAATCAATATATTAGTACCTTCTCTATGAATCTTGACCTTCATTGCGCTCCCATGAGGTGCTTAATAATCCGCAAAGATAGCACATTTTTTATAAATACCAATCCTACTCCCGGCTATATCAGGTGGAGGGGGGATTCGGGACCGAGGTTGAAGAGGAGGTCGAGGATACTGAGGTCGGGTATGAAACCGAGGCGGTTGCCACGCACCTGATAGTAGGACTTTATCGGGGCGAGTGCCTGGAAATCGGCTTTGATTAGGTCGGCAACGCCCTGCGGCAACCGCGCATCCGTAATATGTACCACTTCTGTGGTGATGCCGAGCAACCGTCTGATAATCCGGTCAAATTCTGAATCGAAATCTGTGATCGGCATTCCGCAGACTTCCTCACGGAACAGCGGAAGAAAGTCATCTATATAGAATTCAAAGAAAGGAGTGCGCCCGTATGCCGATTCCAACGCTGTGAGATGTACGTTCCACCATCCGCCGTGTGCCGATACAGTTGCGTCACACCACTGCGCCCCTGAAGTGTGCTCCGGCTTGGCAACGGGCACAGTGAGATCAAGAATGCCCCGGGTATCGGCTATAGTGGTGCGGTGAGTGCTCTTGAAGCGCTTATCATAACGCATTCCGTCATGAATAATCACCCGTCTGTATGATGCAAGCACAGCATAATACGAGCAACTGCCGCAATACTGCGGAGGCAGCGCGGCAGTTATATCGTGATGTTTTATAAGGGGGGAAGTCATCGGCTGTCAGAATCCCGAATTTGCATTCTTGAGTATTCTGTTCCAGCGTATTCCTCCGTTAAAGAGCGATTTGTCCTTATCAAAGGAGACGAGTACGCGCATAGGCTTGCCTACGATATGATCTTCAGGAACAAAGCCCCAGTAGCGTGAGTCAAGCGAGTTGTCACGGTTGTCACCCATCATAAAATAATAGTCCATCGCAAAGGTATATTCTTTCGCCGGTTTGCCGTCGATATACACTATGCCGTCGCTACCGAGGTAAGCATCGGTATGACCCTCATAGTTACGGATAGCTCGATTGTATATCAGCCAGTTGCGAGCGTTAAGCGGAATTGTTGCACCTTTCTTGGGAATCCATAGCTCGCCATAGTCGGCATGAGTCCATCCTTCAGACACCATGTCGGGGAAAAGGAACTCATCGGCTGTGACCGGAGTCTTGACGATAGCCACAGTAGCGGGATCGTTTTTAATCTTATTCACCATCTCCTGAGTGAGAGGAGCGGAATAGATCGGAGCATTGCCGCTCATATCGAAATTGTTTTGCACAAGCACCTCACGGTTGGTTGCTGTCACCTCAGCCATACGCCTGTCATCCTGCGCGATGCCAAATTCCTCCCACTTCTTGTCAAGGAGCGGATATTTGGTCTGGAAAATATAGTTAAACTGCACATTTTCAGGCTGAGGCAACGGTTTACCGTCGATATAGATCACTCCGTCGCGAATTGCGATAGTCTCACCTGGCAATCCCACCGCACGCTTAACATAGTTGTCGCGGCGGTCAACCGGACGATACATCACCTCCCCTATCTCGCTTTTATATGCCTCCAATCCTTTTCTGCCGAGTACTTTGAGCATCGTATAATAGTCTGCTCCGGCAAAACGGCTCTCTGTTCCCGGCTCGAGCAGCTTCGGCAGAACGCTGTCGCCGGCAGGGAAGTTGAACACCACAATATCACCGCGCTCAACTTTGCCGAAGCCTTTGAGACGCTTGTAGCTCCACTGCGGATTTTCAAGATAACTTTTGGTGTTTATGATAGGGAAAGTGTTCTGCACCAACGGGAAATGAATCGGGGTCATGGGCACGCGAGGACCGTATGCCATCTTGTTGACCCACAGATAGTCCCCCACAAGCAATGTTTTTTCAAGCGAGGAGCTGGGGATCTGATAGTTCTGACCAACAAATGCAAAAACGAAATAAACGAGCACCAGAGCATACACAATAGCATCCACCCAGCTCATTATCGCCTTCACTGCCTTGCTTTTGCTCTTTTTCCACCATGTGAAAGGAATGTAGCCGGTGATATATATGTCAAAGAGTAGCAACAGGAATATCGCCACCCACCAGCTGCCGAGCCATGCTACCCAGGCGAGGAAAAGCGCCGCCACAATGCCGAAACGCACCCAGCGCGTGGGCTTGGTGTCGGCAACACGTTTTTTGAAGTCCTCAACAAAAGTTTTTTTATCAGTCGTGCTCATTGTTTATCGGTTAAGATGTCAAGAAGGGCGGAATTTTTAATGAAAGAGTGCAT
This sequence comes from uncultured Porphyromonadaceae bacterium, assembly GCA_947177595.1. GTDB lineage: Bacteria > Bacteroidota > Bacteroidia > Bacteroidales > Muribaculaceae > Paramuribaculum. The sequence goes on from CAMWUZ010000023.1 coordinate 13,725, forward strand.
AAGATTGTCCATGGT
>CAMWUZ010000024.1 GCA_947177595.1 uncultured Porphyromonadaceae bacterium
CTCAGATAGTTGCCGGTCTTTTCATTTATCCACTCGGCAAACTCTTTCTCCTTCGAGGGGTCAACTTTAACCGTTATTTCATAAAGAGCCAGTGGGTTCTGGGGAAAATCCTCATTTATAGATGCTTGCATGAATGTCCTGAAATAACAAGGCTCATAGTCATTACGCTGCTGATTGACGATGGTTTTTAACGGCAAGGTGCTGGAATCGTTGTCAAGAAATAGCCAATCCTCGGCAATTCTGGAAGGGGTATTGTATTCCACAGCATCCTGCATCTCAAAAGTGTTTTCGCTCACGAGTACTCCGCGTCCGTCTTTAATGAATTCTGTGAGTTCCTCCGGAGTTTCTCCATTGGCTCCGGGAATACTCATCACCGTGATATAGGATGGAGAAATCATTTTTCTGGCAAAGAAACCGTTGAATACTTCATCTGAACCATCTTTGCGTATCAGGGAGTAATTACTGCCGTTGAAGTTATAGTTATATGGTATGGCGTAGGAGGACACGGCAAGTGCCTTGACTCCGGGAGCTTCGCGCAGGCGGCGGAGCATAGTTGCCATATCTTGGCGCAGGCTCTCGTCGTCTCCTCGTGACTCGTCATAATCCCGTCCTTCACTGTTCATGACATCATAACCCACCAGCCACACATTAGAGATGTCATAGCCAGGTGAGCCTGTGCGCACCCATAGAGTGGAGAATACCGTTACAAGCACATACCACATCACTACACTCACAATCAGAAATTCGGCGGCAAGCCAGAGGTTGGAACGCCATTCGTTACGTATCTGAACTGATAATTTTCTTTTCATCTGGCAAGTGTTTAACGGGTTAGACCTCCGAGCGCTTCAACGGGACTGATGCGTGATGCTCTCCATGCCGGCACACCGGCACTGAGCAGATTGAGAACAAAGCAGGCAAGCACGGCTATGCCGAGCGTTGACCAGTTGATCAGCATACCGACGGTAACATTGCTGCCGGATGAGAGCAATCCGAATGACGGCATGGAGGATTCGCAGTAAATCCAGGCGAACACAACGCTGAGAATCAGTCCGATGATGCCACCGATGAGAGTGACGAGCAGATTTTCGTTGAGAATATCAAGTATCACCCTTGAACGTGTGCAGCCGAATGCTCTTCTCACACCGATTTCGCTCACTCTGCGGCGCAACCGGCTCTGGGTTATCACCGAGAGGTTGATTGCGGGAATGAGAAGCAGTATAATGTATGACGCATAGCGCTGTTTGCGCTCACCGACAAGATCAGGAGTGCCGTTTGAACCGTGAGGAATTATCACCTCTTCCTGAGTGAACGGCTGATTGTGATATACAATCTCCATACCGTCATTGGCACGTTTACGTCCGTTGATAAGCTCGATTCTGCGTGCCGTCTCATCCTTTATCTCCTGCGCGCTAACACCGTTGGAACGGATGATATAGGCTCTGAACGGTCCTGCCTCCGGAGTCTTATCACCCATTCCCCACGTCTCATCGGCTCGGTTCACAGCGTTGTAGGATATAAATACATCCGCGTATGCGTTAGAAGCCAGGGTAGAGATGTCGGCAACCACCGCAGACACCTTGTAAGGAATGCCATGGAGCAGGATTTCTCTGCCGGCAACGTCTGTTCCGCCAAGAATCTTTCTTGCCACACTCTCTGTAATCACCGCCTCTTTTATCCCTGCCTCAGATACAGCATGGTCAAAGGGCTTGCCGGAGAGTATTTTGAAGTTGAACACGCGGAAAAATGCATCATCCACAGTCGCCAAATTGATTGTCAGCGGTCGGCTGTCAACAGACTTTACATCGGTGCGCTGCAGTTCCATAATAGCGTAGCTCACATCCTCGATACCCGGCATATCGTCATACAGCTCCTTGAGATAAGAGAGCGATGCGCTCATCGACATATTGATATTGTCATCGGGATTTACACCGACGATATGGATAAACTGACCGTGCATCAGCCTGTCGCGCTTGCTCTCGGGTGCAAACGGAATGACATTGACATTATACAGCATCACCACTACCATAATCAGGAAGATGGAGAGGGCGGTGCCGACAATGGTCACGCCGGAGATAAGCGGTTGCGATTTAAGTTCACGAAAAAGTTTTTTCATGAGGGTAGTTCATTACTGTACCTGTCTGCCGTCGAAGAAGCGCACAATGCGGTCGGTCTGTTTAGCCTGCTCCTCATTGTGAGTCACCATAACGATGGTTCTGCCATCCTCCTTGTTGAGTTTGTGAAGAAGATCCATCACCTCGGCACCCATCTTGGAGTCAAGATTACCGGTGGGCTCGTCGGCAAGAATTATCTCGGGATTGCCTACAATCGCTCTTGCTACCGCAACGCGCTGACACTGACCGCCGGAGAGCTGAGAGGGCATATGCTTCATGCGGTGACTCAGTCCCACTCTCTCAAGTACCTCTTTCACCTTTGCCTTGCGCTCTTTCTCGCTTAGTCCCGAACGGTAGATTAGAGGCAGCTCCACATTATCCATCACATTGAGCGAGGGGATGAGGTGGAAGCTCTGGAACACGAAGCCGAGATTGGAGTTGCGGAATGCGGCGAGCTTGCGGTCGCCCATCTTATCGGTAGAGATGCCGTTGATTTCAACGGTGCCTGTTGTGGGATTGTCAAGAAGCCCGATAATATTCAGAAGGGTTGATTTACCACAGCCCGAAGGACCCATGATTGAGATAAACTCACCTTTTTCCACTTCAAGATTCACATTTTCGAGTGCGGTTGTTTCAATTTCATCGGTGCGGTACACCTTGCCTACGTTTTTTACTGAAATGATTGCCATTGGTCTATTATTTTTTATTGTGATTTAATTTTAATCTATTTGTATTCTCAAAATCTGACATATCCGATATCACCACTCTGTCGCCGGGCTTGAGTCCGCTCACCACCTCGACATACTCGTAGTTGCTGTCGCCGAGTCTGAGGCTACGCTTTTCAAGTTCGTCATCTCCGGAGAGTACAAACAGTTCATATTGTCCGGGACCCTTGAAATATGCGCCGGTGGGTATTCTCACTGTCTCATCCTTGATGTCGCTCATCACATATACATCGGTTTTGAGTCCGCTCCGCAGTCGGCTGTTGTCATCTTCATCGAGCATTACGGTAAATGATATCACTCCGTTTTTACTCAGAGGTGTCACATTGCTGACGGAGCCGGTGAGACGGGTCTTGCCGATTTTTACCACGGCTTTGCTCCCCACCGATACCTTGTCACCGTATGAATCACCGATTTCTGCATCAACCTTGAAGTGCGAGAGGTCGGAAATCACGGCTACCTTTTCGCCTGTGCCTATTTGCTGACCGATCTGGTTGTTGATGTATGTGAGTGTCGCCGCCCTGGGAGCGCGGATGCGTGCATCTTCAAGAGTGCGCATCTTCTCCGCGAAGTCCTTGTCGAAAATATCCAGTTCAAGCGCCTTCACTTTCAGAGCGGCATCCTTTACCTGCTTTTCGTTGACATATTGCTGGCGGAGTTGCTGAAGCTCAAGCACTCCGGTGTTGTAGGCAAGTTCGGCTTCTCTCACGCGGTCTCCTGTGCCGGAGCCGAGAGAGTCAAGCCGGCGCTCGTTTGCCACTTCGACTCTCTTGCGGTTAACGTCCATCTCTTTCACCTTGATCTGCATCTCCATATTGGAGAGTGCGGTGTGGTTGTTGAGTTTGAGCTGTTCGAGGTCAAGCTGTTTCATCCGCCGCTGGTCGCGCAACTGATTGATCTGAGACTCGGTGCTCTGAAGGTCAAGTTGCAGCAGGGGAGTGCCCTCGACAACACTGTCACCCTCTTTGGCATAAATTTCCATAATGCGGGTGCTGATCGGGGAGTTGATTATCTCCTCAAATGCAGGCACAACTTTACCTGAAGCACTCACCGAAGTCTCGATAGTGCCTTTGTCTGCGGTAGCTATGGTAACCTCTGACTCATTTATGCTCCTTCTCACAAGCGATATCGCTATCGCTATCACAAGGATAATGCCCCCAGTTATGGAGCACCATTTTATTATCTGTTTTCTTTTTGCGCGTATGCGCTCATCTTTGGGTATTTCTCTGTCCATTGTCGGATATAATTATAGCTTTCTATAGATGCCATAATTATATCGCACAAACCGTGCCAGAAATGTAACAGGTTGAAAGTCAGATGTGGAGTATTTGGTGCTGGTGTACGGAATCGTACACTCTGTCCGCTCCGGAAGTTTACTCGCCGGGAGTATTTCCGCTTTCATCAGTCAGCTTCATTCTATCAAAGGCATCGATGAAACTTCCGGGGGTTATGTTGATTATCTGTTTACCGAGTTTAGCTGCAAAATCACGCAGAATAAAGTAGGATTTGAAGGCAACATGCATATGGTATAGAATTGTATGGAGCCGAGCGGTAGAGAGATTTTCCTGCTTCACGGTATCTGCCTTGGACGAGCCTTTGTCATAGAAATGCTTCTGATGCATCAGCACCTCATTGTTTTCGGTAACAGTGATTTCGGGAAGCCAGGAATGGTCGGCGCCTGCAAGGTAAATTTTTTTGAAAGGCATACGCAGTGCCGTGGTGATGGATGGAATGAGAACGTTGTGAGGACGCGGCATTCCTATGCCTTTGCGATATATGAAATCGGTAAAGGATGTAAATCCTTCGATAGGGGTAGTGTTGTAGAAATGAACTTTGATATTTGGATTCGACCGGATAATCTGCTGCCACTTTCTGTTTGACCTCGCGCGTGTGGGAATGAAAAGGTGAAGATTCCAGTCGGTTTTCTGGGCAAGTGCTCCAAAAAGCGGTTCTCTCTGTGCGTCAACAGTCCAGCAAAAAGGATCGGCAAGAAGATAAAGTTCAGGTTTAAGTTCCGTGAATATGGGCGATGTGGCGCAGAAATTCACCGCGAGCAATGTACGGCTGTCAAGAAACCGCCGGTGGTGCGCAACAGTGCTGTTAAGCGACGGACCGTTGGCAAGAATCACCAGTTCTTCATCATTTTTCGAGCCCTGAGGTAACGGTGATATTTTTTTTGACCTCAGAACTATTTTAATCAGACTCAGGAATGTTTGCTGCATATTCCCGGTCCACTGCTGAATTTTATCTAAAGTTGACATTTTGCTACGCTTCAATGAGTTTATGATTCAATATCTTCCGGATTCAATCTATCTCCGATTGTGAGATCCCGACGTACCTTTTTCCCGGAAATCTCATTTTGATATCTTGGGTGCAGGCTATATCCGGGTCGCACACATCTGACATTCTCCCTGGTAATAATTTCGCCGGCTTTGATGTTTTTCGCAACATACAGGCTTCTTCCGACAGAACGGCGGGCTTTTTCTGTTGCAGCTGTCAGTGAATAATCCACTCTCCCTAATGAGCTTTCAGCATCTCTGATGTCCTTGACAAGCTGTCTGAATTCTTCTTTATCAGTGGAAAAAGCGGAATCCGGACCACCTATCGAACGGTCAAGTATAAAATGCTTCTCCACGACAGTAGCACCGAGAGCAACTGCAACAGTCGGAACGAGTGACCCGATGGTGTGATCTGAAAGTCCGATATTGACACCGAATCGCTCCCGCATATCGGGAATTATTGAAAGATTGGCATCCTCGATTTTAGCCGGATATTCCGATGTGCATTTGAGTAAGGTGATATCGTTGTTGCCAACCTGCCGACATGATGCGATAGCTTCATGAATTTCCTGCTCGGTAGCTATTCCCGTCGATATTATCATGGTTTTGCCTTTTGTAGCGGCATACCGGATCAGTTCGGTATCCATAATCTCGAATGAGGCTATCTTATAAATGGGATTACCCAATGATTCAAGAAAATCCACGGCAGTATTATCGAATGGTGTGGAGAATATCATTATCCCCTCTTCTCTCGCAACTTTAAACAGTTCCTCATGCCATTCCCAGGGTGTGTATGCTTCCCGGTATAATTCATAAAGGCTTTTTCCGTTCCAAAGACCGCCTTTCAGAACAAAATCATCCTTTCTGCAATCAAGGGTCAACGTATCTGCTGTGTAAGTCTGTATTTTTACAGCATCCGCACCAATCTCCGCCGCTGCCTTGATGGAATCGACTGCGGTTTTAAGATTGTGATTGTGATTGGCTGAAAGCTCTGCGATTATAAATGTCTTTGACATATTTTTAGAGTGCTTTGAATAATTCAATGATTTTCCCTTTTTGTGAAGCGAAATCCACTTTTCTGGTTTCGGTTGGAAAATCCGCGGGTATTCCCCTTAACCTGCCCTCGATTTTTCCGGCGTCATCCAGAAGATTACCTATTCCGGTGAAATAACCATTGGCAACCCCAAAATTATATAATTCCGTTTGATTATCCACATAATATCCGGTAATAGGCGGCAACTCCCGGGATAACGCTTCTATAACGATGGTGCTTGCCGGAAAAATCCCTATGTCAGCATTATCCATCAGATTGGCAATCTCCTGAGCGGATATCATTCTGTGGATGTTTACATTACGTCTGTCATAGTCTCTGATAATGACGGTTTCTCCACAGATCACATCGATTACCGCTTCAGAAAAAACTTTTGACACTATTCCAATCATCTTATCCGTGAGATTGAAAGCGTCGGCACCACCCATGGCAATTATTATGCGGTGTATTTCTTTGCGGTTTAACCGTTCCTTGACCGGCATCAGAAAGGGCGACCTGAGGAAAGCCCATTCAATTCCACCGACAAACCGAGTGTAGCTTTCGGTAGAGAAGTCTTCACGTGTGAGCGGGCAAGACGTCATTAGCAAATCACAGACCATGTGGCGATTGTGTACATCGTCAATGCATACCAGCCGGTATGCTCTGTTCTTTACAGCCTGTTGATATTCGGTTGAATAATAGTAATTGTCCAGTACGACTATATCATCTGTAGTCAACTGTTCAAGGAATTTTTTATTGAACTCGTCAACAGATCCTGCTTGAATGGTTCCTGGAGTTATCTTGCGCTTTAAAATTTCATTCAACTGGTAATCTGTAATCCCTCCATTGTCGTTTGTACCTTCTTTCTGTTCATTCTGATTATATGAAAAGAAATGGCAGTCAAAATCATCTCTGAGGTATTCGGCGAGAGCCAGACTCCTTATGAAGTGACCGTAACCGGTAGATTTGGATGCATCAGCCCGAAATATAATCTTGCGCTTCATCAAAAAGATAAATTGTAGAAATTATACCCGTCTTTTATTTCATACAGCAGTGCTCCTAATTTTTCTTCCAGCCGGTTTGAACCTGCATTATCGATTTTTACTTTTGTCATAATTCCAGGTAATCCCCACCTGGAATTTGCATATTCATAAAATTCTTTCATTGAATTGTAGGCATGACCATTATTGAAGAATGCAGGATTTATGAAAATGCCTCGCTCGGGGTAGGGGGATTCCGAGTAATCGATATTGACACTGCCAATGATATTGAGATTCTTGTCTTTTATGATAAAGTAATCTTTATCAGTGTTGCCGGCTAAACCGGATATAAATTTCTGATGATTGTAGTAGGGTATGATCTCATTATTGACCATCCGGATTGAAACAAGCGGATGATTTCTCAACTCCCATATTGTTCTTGAGTCGTTGTCGGTCATCTCCACGTAATTTATGAAACGGTATGATGGGGTTTCAAATCCGTGATGTCTCATGTCAGAAGAGTGTATTTCATTTCAGCGAGAGCCCAATCGGTCGGTGTGTCAAGATCCTGCACCTCCAGCTCAGACATGATTACAGGAACTGTTTTCTCACCCCAGAATCCTTTAGCCTTTTTGAATGCTTCGACCGTTGACATATAAAACTGACCTGCATCGTGATAGAATTTTTCCAAATCCTGTGAACGCGAGTTTTTGAATTCAGGCCATTTCATTCCAATGTATCCTTTGCTGTCGATTACCAGGCTTCTGAGTACAGGATAAGAAAATTCTACGCATGTAAACACCGAGTCGGCTTTGCCGTTAATGAGAATATGCATCGCGTCTTTCAGTCTATCCGCAGTTATGAATGGAGCGGTTGCATATATACACGCGATAATATCAAATTCAATTCCACGGTCAGAGTATTCGGACAACACTTCAGTTACAACATCCGCTGTTGTCGCATAGTCGTTTGATGTAGATTCGGAGCGCATAAAAGGAACTGATGCTCCGAAGCTCTTTGCAATTTCTGCAATCTCCTCGTCATCGGTAGATACCATCACCTCATCAAATATGCCGCTGTTTAATGCCGCCTTTATCGAATAAGCTATAATCGGCAGTCCGAGAAAGTCCTTGATATTCTTTCCCGGTATGCGTTTGCTTCCTCCTCTTGCCGGAATTATTGCTAAAGATTTCATTTTTCTATGAATTCCTTTACTTTAGCTATTACGTAATCCTGTTCTTCATCTGTCAGAGTGGGAAACATAGGCAGGCTCAAACAGTGCGCATAATAATCTTCCACAACAGGTAGGTCGCCGGGTCTGTTTCCCTGTTCCTGATAGTATGGCATAAGATGGAGAGGCACATAATGGACTTGCGCATATATTCCATTTTCATGGAGAAAGTCATACAGACCTTTACGGTCAGGTACCTGTATCACGTACAGATGAAAGGCATGGAAAATATCTTTTTCACGCCTGGGAATCTTTATATCTCTGATGTTCCGGAATGCCTCGTCATATTTCTCCGCAATCTCTTGTCTGCGTTTCAGTCCGCTATCAGCTCTGTTGAGTTGAGAAATTCCAAGGGCTGCCTGAAAGTCGGTAATACGGTAATTATAGCCTAAATCCTGCATCTCATAATACCAACCGCCATCGTTCTTTGTCAGCACGGAGGGGTCTTTGGTAATACCGTGAGTGCGGAAATGACACAATTTCTTATATAGCTCAGGCTGATTGGTGGTAGCCATGCCTCCCTCTCCGGTGGCAATGTGCTTGACCGGATGGAAAGAGAATATACTGATGTCGGCATATTTACCGTTGCCGCTTTTTTGTATTTCACCATTGGAATCAATGAACCACGCACCTGGAGCATGACAAGCGTCTTCTATAATCCACAGACCATATTCATCACAGATTTTGCGAAGTTCCTCAAGATTGTGCGGATATCCGGCGAAGTCAACGACTACGATTCCCTTATAAGTTCCTTTAGGACTTGACTCAAGAGTCTTTCTGAGCTGTTTTGTGTCCATAAGGTATGTGTCTGCATCAATATCACAGAATTTGACTTCACCGCCACAATATCTTATACAGTTGGCGCTTGCGGCAAAGGTCATAGGTGTGACTATTACTTTGTCACCGGGTTTTACTCCAAGAGCGGTAGCTGCAAGATGAAGGGCGGATGTCGCATTATTCACCGCCACGGCATATTCAGCGCCTACATATTCGGCGAATTTCTCCTCAAATTCCTTGATCTTGGGTCCTTGAGTCAGATAGTCGCTTTTAAGAGTCTCGACAACGGCTTTTATATCGTCATCGTTGATAGACTGTCTGCCGTAGGGAATAGGTTTACGCATATCAATCTATTTTACTTCAAAATTAGGGTCAACGAATTCTTTGATTTTTTCGCGTATAGTCTCTACTGTTTCCCATTTCTCATTTTTATCCGAACTATAATGGAATCCGTCAGGCACAAGTTTGCCGTTGTGGTGCTTGATATAGTCCTCGTTCTTATACTTGAAAGATACCGAGGGGAGTATGGCGTAATACTCGCCGATATCAATAGTGTTAAGGGCATCTGTGGCTGTTATCATCTCTTCATGCAGTTTTTCGCCGGGGCGTATTCCTACTTCTACCTGAGGCAGATTCGGTGCGATAGCGGTTGCCACGTCTTTGATGTGGTATGAAGGAATCTTAGGTATGAATATTTCACCTCCGAGATGGTTGTCCAACGCCCAAAGCACGAGATCGACTCCCGCCTGCAGAGAGATATTGAACCGTGTCATGCGCATATCAGTGATGGGCAGTTCGCTTGCTCCACTGTCTCTCTTGGTGATGAAGAACGGAATAACGGAACCTCTGGACCCCATGACGTTACCGTAACGTACAACAGAAAATCTCACAGGATTGTCTCCTTTAATATTATTGGCGGCGGTGAAAAGTTTGTCGGAGGTGAGTTTGGTGGCTCCATATAGGTTGATAGGAGCGCAAGCCTTATCAGTTGAGAGTGCAACCACATGCTTGACACCGGTTGAAAGAGCGGCATTTATCACATTCTGTGCTCCGTTGACATTAGTCTTGATACACTCTTCGGGATTATATTCAGCGGTATCAACCTGTTTGATTGCAGCGGCATGAATAATAACGTCAATACCCTGGCAAGCACGTTTGAGGCGTTCTCCGTCACGAACATCTCCAATAAAGAACCGGAGCTGGGGATATTTGTCGTGAGGATATTTCTGTTTAAGCTCAAACTGCTTGAGTTCATCGCGTGAATAAATTACAATTCTCTTCACTTCGGGGTAACGGTGAAGAATAGTCTCGATGAATTTTTTTCCAAATGAGCCTGTACCTCCGGTTATTAATACAGATTTGTTGTTTAACATATATAGTGGGTATTATGTGATATTTTATTACTGTCTGACCGAAATTTACATTAAGCGGAATAGTGGTCTGACAACTAACAGCTGCCGGGCTGACCGTTACTAAATAGCAAAGTTCGTCAGAATCCGCGGAATATGCAAGGATTTCGCTAATAATCGTGTAATTGAACCAGTGTGAGGGTTCTGCCGGATGCCGTTCCGAGCCTTCTTGCAGAGAAAAAGTCAGACGGATTGCATCGCGAGCAAGCGGGCGGCATGGATATTCTTTCGCGGCTCACTCCCGCGTTCTCAAGGCTTGCGGCAACGGCAAGCGGAAGATCCACATGGGGCTTGCTCCGGCTTCGGTCAACAGCTCCGAAGCGGTTGAAATGAACAGCTACCTCTTCTCCAACCTCAAAGCAGTCGCGGCAGATACAAGGTCCCATAGCTGCAACGATATTGCCCGGCTTCGCTCCAATCTCAACCATTTTGGCAACGGTTCGCGCTGCAATATCACCGGCTGTTCCTCGCCAACCGCTGTGTGCCGCGCCGATAACTCCTGATTCAGGGTCAGCAAGTACTATGGGAACACAGTCGGCGGTATGTATGCCGAGCGCCACTCCACGCATAGCGGTGACAATCGCGTCGGTATCGGGGAGGTGTGCATCGGTATCGGTGACAACAGCCACATTCACCGAATGAGTCTGATGCGGAAAAACGATTTTTCCGGCGGAGATTCCGAGATAGCCGGCAAGCTCTTTCCGGCATCCGTCATAGTGGGCGTATGAGTCACCGGTATATGAGCAGGTTGAGAATCCGGAGTAGGGTTCCGATGGCGAATCGGTGTCTCTCAGAGTTGAGAAAGCCGTTATGCCCGGAATGCCGAGCAGGTCAATTACTTTCACTGTCCGTCGCTGTCCAATGTATCCACACCGTAATCCCAGTCCTCATCCCAATCTTCGTCTTCGAGGTCAAGCTCCTCGTCGTCAACAGGCATCGCTTCAGGCTCGAAGATAAATTCATCCTCTTCCTGAACTCTGTGGCGACGGTCAAGGGGACGGTGGGTGATAGAGGGGGTGGCTATGCGGTTGCTCTCATCGGTGATAGCTCCCCATAGCATATCTTTCAGCTCTGTGAGTCCTTCGCCGGTAACTGCGGAGATGAATACGGCGGGTACTCCATCGGGAAGTGTTTTCGCAAGCTCCTCTTTCAGCTCCTCGTCAAGCATATCGCTCTTTGATACAGCCAGGATTCTGTGCTTGTCCTCAAGCTGTGGATTGAAGCGTTTCAGCTCATCAAGCAGAATGTTGTATTCCTTGGCGATATCATCGGCATCGGCGGGCACAAGGAACAGAAGAACCGCGTTTCGCTCGATATGGCGCAGGAAGCGGAGTCCGAGCCCTTTCCCCTCGCTTGCTCCCTCGATGATTCCGGGGATATCAGCCATTACAAACGATCTCTTGTCGCGATATTCCACGATGCCGAGCTGCGGCTCCATGGTTGTGAAGGGATAGTCGGCAATTTTGGGACGGGCTGCGCTGAGGGCTGACAGGAGAGTTGATTTGCCCGCATTGGGAAATCCCACGAGACCTACATCGGCAAGCAGCTTCAGCTCGAGAACCACAGCCTTTTCAATAGCCGGTTCACCGGGCTGCGCATATCTCGGGGTGCGGTTTGTCGGGCTCTTGAAGTGCCAGTTGCCGAGACCGCCTCTGCCGCCGCGCAGCAACTTCACCTCTTCGCCGTCGTCGGTCACCTCGCAGAGATAGTCGCCGGTTTCTGCGTCAAACACCACAGTGCCGCAGGGCACATCTACAATCACATCCTCACCGTCTTTGCCGCTTGAGCGGTTTTCCGAACCGCTCTGACCGTTTCCGGCAAAAATATGGCGTCGGTATTTAAGCGGGAGGAGTGTCCACATATGTGAATTGCCCCGGAGAATAATATGCCCTCCGCGTCCGCCGTCACCTCCGTCAGGACCGCCTTTGGGCACATATTTGGCACGGTGATAGTGTCTTGAGCCTGCGCCGCCTTTTCCTGAGCGGCACAATATCTTTACATAATCGATGAAATTGGTGTCTGCCATATCGTAATCGTTTTCTCTTTACAACAACTCGGAGGCGCAAAATGATTTTTATGCGTTGGAAATCAGCCACGCTGTATATAAAATATACATAGCAGCCAGAATTCCGCCCTCGATGCGGGTTATGGTATTTTGTCTGAAGAATCTGCCGAATATCCAGAAAAGCGCTGATGCGAGAAGAAGGGTGAGCAGGTCAACATTACCGATAGCCCCGAAGCGAAGCGGAAAGATGGTTGCGGAGGCACCCAGCACAAGGAATATGTTGAATATGTTGCTGCCTATAACATTGCCGAGGGCAAGCTCCGGCTTACCCTTGACGGCTGCGGTTATTGACACGGCGAGTTCCGGCAGGGATGTGCCTACGGCGACAATTGTAAGGGCGATTACGGCATCACTCACACCGAGAGCTTTTGCAATGCCTGTTGCTCCGTCAACAAAAATATCTCCTCCGAATATAAGCCCTGCAAGCCCGAGAAGCACAAACAGTATCGCCTTCGCCACATTCATCGGGGGCTTTGCATCTGCGCTCTCCTGCGCCGGTGCTCCCGTTTTTGCCTGTGACAGGGTGTGGCGCATGAAAAGGATGAAAAACAGCATCAGCAAAAGTCCGTCCACGCGGCTCAGTATCATCGCCGGCTCAGAGTCAAGCAGAGGTCCGTTGCCCATGATAAGCAGAATCAGCGAGGATAGAAACACCAGCGGAATCTCATTGTTCATGATGTTATGACTCACTTTCATCGGTTTTATAAGCGCGACAATGCCGATGATACCGCAGATATTGAAAATATTGCTGCCGACAACATTGCCTATCGCAAGTTCGCTGGTGCCTTTCACTGCGGAAATAAGACTGATGACGAGTTCAGGCGTTGAGGTGCCGAAAGCCACGACTGTTAGACCGACAACGAGTTCTGATATGCCCATACGACGCGCGAGGTCAGATGAGCCGTCTGTGAGCATATTGGCGCCGACAAGGATAAGCACCAATCCTCCGATTAAAAGTAGAATATTCAGTATCATTCCGCAAAAGTAGGCAAAAAACACGAATTACGCGCGAAACTGCTTGCAGGCGTCGTCGATAATGAGCTGCCAGTGTTCCTCAG
>CAMWUZ010000025.1 GCA_947177595.1 uncultured Porphyromonadaceae bacterium
GGGTGTTTCTTCCTGGGGAGCGGGGGTATATTACACAGAGTCAGTACAAGCTGTGAAAGCCATTGCTGCGGTAAGCCCGAGGATTGAAAATATTTTATTGAATTTCATCGTGTTAACTTACTTAATTGTTAGTAGCCGGTTTGAATTTGTCACCTACACCGGGGTTGAGGTAGCCTTCCACACCTTTGTTGAAGTCACTTTCATAGTCAACGAAAGGCCAGTTCATCCATCCGGGACGACCTGTTACATTGTACTGTGTTGCCGCAGGCCAGTTTGAACCCTGGTAAGCACGGGTCACGCCCTTATTGAGGCGCTTGTAGTCATAGAAGATTACGTTCTCACCCCAGAACTCGATGCGTTTCTGCTTGAAGCACTCGTCAACCACACCATCCTTGTCTGTTGCGAGGCAAGCGTATGTGGGGTAGCGGTATGTCTGCATAAATGACTCAAGAAGGGTTTTGCCCTGACCGGGATTGGTCTGTGCGGTAGCTTCAGCCTCTATGAGATACATCTCTTCGATTCTCATGAGAGGAACAGCCACGGCAAATGTTGTTGTTCTCTGGTCAACGACACCGCTGCCGGGACGGAATTTAATGCCAGTGTAGGTCATAAGCGAGTTTGCTTGGCTTGCCGATATGAAGGGCTCAAGACCGGAGAGCGCGCTTCCTGCAGGAGCTTTCCAAGAGAGCTTACGCCAGTCGGCATTGTCGATAGAAGCGTATAGAGCGGCATCGATCATCATGTTACAACCACGCTGACCGTTGTAGCCGATAGCTGATTCAGAAACCATGAAACTTGCCCAGTTTGAATTCTGTCCGGTAGTAACAGCGTCATCATTGCTTTCATACTGGATAGCCCACATCCAGGAGTTGAAGCTTGAATTGTTGAAGCCGTTGGTTTTGTCAAACCACTCTGTTCTGGTGAGGGGCGCATAGCCTGAGCCGGTAGTGATAGCCTTGCGGGCATACTTTGCAGCCTCTGGATAGTTTTCGTCCCACATATATACACGAGCCATAAGACCATATACAACAGCGAGGTCGGGGAATACCTTTGAGCTACGTGAGTCAGTTGTTGACAGGAAGAGCTGTTCTGCCTCTGCGAGGTCTTCGAGCAGATGCTTTGACATCTCCGCGTGAGGCAGACGGGGATTGTTTGATATCTCGTCACTTGTCATATCGGGAGTAACGTATGGCACAGTGAGACCTGTAACGTCATTCTCGGCAGAATTGACAGGGCTGATGGTTGCGTTAGGCAGGAACTCGTAGGTTCGAGCCATGTCAAGATATGTTGCCGAACGATAGGTTATAGCCTCTGCAAGGCATTTAATCTGTTCCGGTGTTTTCGGGTCAGAAAGCATGCCGATCACCTCATTCGCAGCCTTAACCTGGAAGTTGAGGTAGTACCAGTTGATCTGAGATAGCAAATATTCTGGGTCTATTGATACGGTTACCTGTTCCCAATACAAGAAGTGCTGATAGCCATTAAAAGGCTGAACCATGTCATTGGTCATCACATTCTGTGCGATGAATATGGCAGGATAACCGAAGTCAAAAGCATTGGAGGACCAAGTATGCCAGTTCTTCATGTATGCCGGCATACCCTTGACGATAGACTCAAGAGATTTTGATGACTGGGCAACCTGCTCTGTAGTCACTCCACTGGTAGGGAATGTCTCTTCGATACATCCCGTCAGCATGGGTGTTGCCACGGTCAGAACCGCAAGCGATTTCAATATATTTTTCATTGTGAATAGTTGTAAATTGATTAGAAAGTTACAGTGATGCCGCCTGACATAGTGCGGATAGCGGAATAGTATGCGTTACCGCCGCTGATAGCGGTGCCACCGAGGGCGAACTGACGGGGATCGAGACCCTGACGCTTAGACCACAACCAGAGATTTTCGCCGCTGAAATACACGCGGATCTTTTCAAGGAACATCTTCTTGCAGATATTCTTGGGAATGGTGTAGCCGAAATTAACGTTCTGGAGTGTGAGGTAGGAAGCATCGGTAAGATACTGATCGGATGTGATCTGGAAATCGTCACCGAACTGGAATCGGGGAATGGTAGAGTTGGGGTTTTCGGGTGTCCAAGCCTTGAGCACGTCAGCGTGGAAAGTAGCACCACGGAAACCTGATTGAGGAGCGTTCATATAGCTGTCGTAGCTGCTGTCGATAACCTTGCCGCCGATCTGATATGTGAAGTCAACGGAGAGGTCGAAGCCTTTGAAGGTAAATGCTGTTCCGAAGCCGCCGTATGCCTTGGGGATAGCGGAGCCGCAGAGATATTTGTCGGGATCGTCGTTGTAGTTAACCTTTTCGCGTGACTCGACGATGGGATGATCGGCTGCGTCTTTGATGATATCACCGTTGTCATCTTTCTTATATACGTTCTTCCAGAATAGGGGTTTGCCGTTTTCGGGGTCAACGCCTGCAAACTGAGCCATGTAGTAGGTATAGAGGGGGAGACCTTCGGCGATGAAGAATCCGCGTGATGATGTTCCGTAGTGACCTTCAACATAGTTGCCTCTGTTGGTTTCGGGGAGGCGGGTAACTTTGTTTTTGTAGAAAGTGAAGTTGAGATTAAGATCCCATGTGAAGTCACGGGTGTCGATAACTGTGCCGTGGAGGTCGATTTCCATACCGGTGTTGCGCATGTCACCGAAGTTCTCCCACTGGTTTGAGTAACCTGTCGAAGCGGCGAGAGGCTTCTGATAGAGCATATCGGTGGTGTTGCGTATGAAGCCTTCGATGCTACCGCTGAGTCTGTTGTTCAGGAACGCGAATTCAACACCTGCGTTGAAGTTTCCGTTCTTTTCCCATGAGATATTGGGGTTACCCTTGACAGAGCTTGCAGAGAGTGAGGGCTGACCGTCAACATTTACAATAGTGTAGTTGTTGGTGTAGCGGTAGTTACCGATATTATCGTTACCCTGCTCACCGTAAGAAGCCTTGATCTTCAACATATTCACCCAGGGAGCCTGGAACCAGTCTTCCTTAGAGATAATCCATGCGCCGCCGAGTGACCAGAAGTTACCCCAACGGTGATCGGGATGGAAACGTGAGGAAGCATCGCGGCGATAAGAGGCTGAAGCGAAGTATTTATTGTCGTAGTCATACTGAGCGCGGAAGAAGTAGCCTTCGTTATTGTAGTCAGAGGTGTATGAGTCCATCGAGTTGTCGATAACTGCACCGCTGAGCTCGTGGTTGCCCGGAGCGAACATATTTGTGCGGGTGGCACTGAGGTATGCGGTCTTGATCCAGGTATTTTCATGACCGAGAAGGAGAGCGACATCGTGCTTACCGAACTTGCGGTTCCAGTTGAGGAGCTGCTGGAATGAATAGGTCATGTAGCGGTTGTGATCTTTCTCAACAAGACCGCCTGATGAGATGTTGTTTTCAGTAAGAGGATTGTTTACATATGTAGAACGATATTCATTCACATAAACGGTGTTGTTTGTAGTAAACTTGAAGTCCTTCAGGAAACGAACTTCAGCGAATCCGGTGGCATTTACAGAGTTACCTTCGGTATTGTTGGTATTGTACATAACGTCTGAAACACCGTTGGAACCGAATGATGCTCCACCGGGACGACGGAGACCGGCGTTCTCTCCCTGACCGTAGTCATAGAGAATCATGTTGTCGGAATTTCTCATAATCTGACCCTTTCCGTCACGGATATACATCGGGTAGATGGGAGCGATAGTAGTTGCGATGGCAAGAGGGTTTGCTATCGATGAGGTAGAACCGTCAGACGACATAGCATTGTTGTTTGTGTGGGCGTACGCGAGGTTACCACCGACCTTGAGCCATGATTTAACCTGAGAATCAGCATTCAAACGACCTGTAAAGCGCTCGTAGTTTGTATTGGCGATGATACCCTCGTTATTGAGGTAGCCGATAGAAGCGTAGAAATTAGTGTACTGTGATGAATTTGAAACAGACACGTTGTATTCCTGACGGAGGCTCTTATTGTAAGTTTCTGCGAGCCAGTCATCAGAAGTAATAAAGTAGTCCATACCATTGTAGCTTACCATATTTCCGAGAGTAGCGGCGGGATTCACCTTGCCGTTGCGACCGATGAAGAATTCATCAGAGGGGTAAGTGAAAGGCTGGTAACCGAGACCGTAGTCAGAACTGCTGATGAGGTTGTTGTTAGCTGCCTGCCAAGCCTGGTTGGGGGTCATGCCCTGTTCGGTGGTGAAGTAGTTGTAGAGAGATGTGTAGTATGTCTCCATATAGAGACGGGGATTCTGAATGGTGTTGTAGTCCTGAACGGCACGTGAGTTCTGACCCCACTTTGCATCGAGAGTAACGATAGCGTTTGAACCAGCTTTAGCCTTCTTGGTGGTGATTAGGATTACACCGTTAGCACCACGGGCACCGTAAAGAGCGTTTGAAGCTGCATCTTTGAGAATAGTCATGCTCTCGATATCGTTGGTGTTGAGATTGGTGATAGAACCACCATAAGGCACACCGTCAAGCACAATAAGAGGATCATTACCGGCATTTAGTGAAGATATACCACGGATAACAATTGATGAAGGACCGCTACCGGGCTGACCTGACTGGTTGTAAATCTGAGTACCGGCGGCTTTACCCTGGAGGGCGTTGAGGGCGTTGGTAACCTGAGACTGTTCGATTTCTTCAGCATTGATTACAGTAGCAGATCCGGTAAATGCCGATTTCTTGGCGGTACCGTATGCAACGACCATAACTTCATCGAGGCTGCTGTCGGAGCTAACCATCTTGATGAGCATGGGCTCGTTGGTGATGTCCACTTCCAGAGTGTGCATACCCACGAAGGTAACTCTGATTTTGTGCACGTTTGAGTTCACTTTGAGTGTGAACTTACCGTCAACGTCAGTCGAGGTGCCCATGCCTCCGCCAATGGGGAGGATGCTCGCACCGGCAAGAGGCTCGTTGTCGTCAGCTGAGATGACAGTACCGGTAACGGTGCGTGTCTGTGCTGATGCGATCGCGAACGTAGCCACGGTCAATAGCAATAATAAAAACTTTTTCATACTAAAAAATAATTAGACATATAGTGAATTACTTCAATTCGCTTTATTCAGTCCGGCATAGGGGTCTTATATCAAGAGCCTTTCGCCGCTATATTTCATACTGTGTCACAGGGCTTTTCCAAGCCTATGAAGTCGCAAAGATATCAATATTTTTCGGCATTTCTATAAAATTCTATAATATTTTTGTGTTTTAACAGTTTGTTTTTAGTTGTGGCGGCAGTAAGTCGTTAGTAATTATAGTTTTATGTATTTAAAGAATTTTAATACCGTGGGAGTGTTAAAATCGGAATGTTAAATATCAACTCTCGCGCGCGTATTATATAATATATAGGTGTGATACGGTTCACCGCGATTTCACATTACTCATTATTCTGTGCAAATATTTGGTAATTTGATGATTTAGCCGTTATTTTTGCACTTTCTTAGCCATAAAACCGTTAAGATAGTGGATTTTAAACAATTCTGAAGCATGACACAATTCAAACACCCCCTGCGCTCTCAGGCGAGCACTGCCGGCAGGCGTATGGCAGGCGCCCGCGCCCTCTGGAGAGCCAACGGCATGAAGGAGGATCAGATAGGCAAACCCATAATAGCCATAGTCAACTCATTCACCCAGTTTGTGCCGGGTCACACGCATCTTCACGAAATCGGTCAGACTGTCAAGGAGGAGATTGAAAAGCTCGGATGCTTCGCCGCCGAATTCAACACTATCGCCATAGACGACGGTATAGCGATGGGTCATGACGGTATGCTATATTCGCTCCCTTCGCGCGATCTCATAGCCGACTCGGTGGAGTATATGGTGAACGCGCACAAGGCTGACGCGATGGTGTGTATCTCAAACTGCGACAAGGTGACCCCCGGTATGCTCATGGCTGCTATGCGCCTCAATATCCCGGCGATATTCGTGAGCGGCGGACCGATGGAGGCGGGCAAGCTCGGCGATCGGCATCTTGACCTGATCGACATTATGGTTGACGCGGCGGACGAGAGCGTTAGCGACAGTCAGGTGGAGCTGCTCGAGAGGCACGGATGCCCCACCTGCGGCTCCTGCTCGGGAATGTTTACCGCCAACTCCATGAATTCGCTGAACGAGGCTATCGGGCTTGCCCTGCCGGGCAACGGCACTGTCGTGGCTACCCATATCAACCGCCTCGCCCTTTTCCGCAAGGCGGCGAAGCAGATAGTGGAAAACACCTATAAATATTACCGCGACGGCGACGGGAGCGTGCTGCCGCGCTCGATAGCTACCCGACAGGCAATGCTCAACGCCATGACCCTTGACATAGCGATGGGCGGAAGCACCAATACCGTGCTGCATCTGCTCGCTATCGCAAACGAGGCGGGGGCGGATTTCACCATGGCTGACATAGATGCCCTGAGCCGGCGCACTCCGGTGCTCTGCAAAGTGGCGCCCAACTCCCACTACCATATCCAGGATGTGAACCGCGCGGGCGGCATCCTCTCGATCATGAAGATTCTAGCTGACAACAACCTTATCGACACAGCGGTGATTCGTGTCGATGGGATGACTCTCGGTGAGGCTATCGACACGTGGGCTGTGGGCGGCAGGAAATATACCGATGAGGCTGACGAGCTGTGGCGGAGCGCCCCGGGGGAGAAGCCGACCACCAGAATGGCATCGCAGATGTCGTATTACGGGTCGCTCGACACCGACCGCGCGGCGGGATGCATCCGCGACATGGAGCACGCATACGTCAGGGACGGCGGTCTCGCGGTGCTCCGCGGAAATATCGCGCAGGACGGATGCGTTGTCAAGACCGCGGGTGTTGACGAGAGTATCTTTCGGTTCAGTGGTCCCGCCAAGGTATTCACCTCGCAGGAGGATGCTGTTGACGGCATTCTGCGCGACAAGGTGAAAGCGGGCGACGTGGTTGTGATCACCTACGAGGGTCCTAAGGGCGGACCGGGAATGCAGGAGATGCTTTATCCCACGAGCTACATCAAGAGCAAGCATCTCGGCAAGGAGTGCGCTCTGATAACCGACGGGCGTTTCAGCGGGGGCACATCGGGGCTGTCTATCGGTCATATCTCTCCTGAAGCGGCAGCCGGCGGCGCGATAGGGCTTGTGCGCGACGGTGACATCATCGAGATAGATATACCCGCGCGCTCCATAAATGTGCGCCTGAGCGATGCGGAGCTTGCCGTGCGCCGCGAAGGGGAACTTGCCAAAGGCGACGGCGCCTTCACTCCGCAGGGACGCGACAGGGTGATAAGCAAAGCGCTCCGCGCTTATGCGGCTGGGGTGACAAGCGCCGACAAGGGTGGAGTGAGACTCTGATTTACGAATAAAAAAACATCCTTATAATATATGAGTGAGAATATATCCGGAGCGGAGGCAATGATCAGGGGACTGGTCGCCGAAGGGGTGGAGAGAGTGTTCGGCTATCCCGGCGGGGCTATTATCCCGGTCTATGACAAGCTCTATGACCATACCGACGAGCTGATTCATGTGCTCACCCGCCACGAGCAGGGTGCTATTCATGCGGCGCAGGGCTATGCGCGTGTGAGCGGCAAGACGGGTGTCGTGATCGTGACTTCCGGTCCCGCCGCAACGAATGTGATCACAGGGCTGAGTGACGCGCTTATGGACAGCACTCCCCTGGTAGTGATAACCGGGCAGGTGTCATCCTCTCTTCTCGGCAGCGACGCGTTTCAGGAGACCGACGTTGTGGGTATCACGCAGCCTATCACCAAGTGGGCGTATCAGATAAGAAACGCCGAGGAGATAGAGGAGGCGCTGGGCAGGGCTTTCTACATAGCCAATTCCGGCAGACCGGGTCCGGTGGTGCTCGACTTCGCCAAAAACGCGCAGAACCAGCTGATCGAGTGGCACGGTTACCGTAAGTGTGACTACATACGCTCCTACAATCCCTCGCCGGGGATTCCGGAAGGTGATCTGCGGCGGGTCGCCGACCTGATAAACGCGGCAAAGAAGCCGCTGATTATCGCGGGACACGGTGTGATGATCTCCGGTGCGGAGGATGCGCTGCGCGCTCTTGCAGAGAAAGCGGATATTCCGGTGGGAAGCACTCTTCTCGGTCTTTCGAGCATGAATTCCGACCATCCGCTGTTCAAGGGTATGGTGGGGATGCACGGCAATGTCGGTCAGAACTTCAATACCAACCGCGCGGATGAGCTGGTGTGCATCGGAATGAGATTTGACGACCGCGTGACCGGCGAGCCTGATAAATATGCTCCGCAGGCTAAGGTAGTGCATATCGACATCGACGCTTCGGAGTTTGACAAGAATATAAAGACCTCGGCGAAAATCCACGGCGATGCGCGCGAGGCTCTCGAGGGCTTGCTGCCGATGGTGCGGGAGAACAGGCACACCGACTGGGTGCGCAGCTTTGACGAGGCAAACGCAGTCGAGCGCGAAAAGGTTATCAAGAACGCTGTTTCGGGCACCGACCCGACCGCTCCGCCCCACATGGGTGAAGTTGCGCTGAAAGTATCTCTCGCGGCGGGAGCTGATCCGGTGCTCGTTACGGATGTGGGTCAGAATCAGATGCTGTCGGCAAGATATTTCAGGTATTCCGCTCCCAGAAGCATCATCACCAGCGGGGGACTCGGCACCATGGGCTTCGGGCTGCCCGCGGCTATCGGAGCCAAGATGGGTGCACCGGGCAGAACGGTGTGCTATTTCGGCGGCGACGGCGGTTTCCAGATGACAATGCAGGAACTCGGCACTATCATGCAGTATGGCACCGCGGTGAAGATCATTGTGCTCAACAATGATTTTCTCGGCAATGTGCGGCAGTGGCAGGCGATGTTCTTCAACAACCGGTTCAGCCAGACTCCCATGGTCAATCCCGACTTCAACAAGATTGCGGATGCATACGGTATCGCAAACGAAAGGGTTATGACCCGCGCGGAGCTTGACGGGGCAATAAGGCGCATGATGGATTGCCCCGGAGCATTTCTGCTGAACGTGCGCATCGACGAGCGTGACATGATCTTCCCCATGACCCCCAACGGCTTCGCGGTCGATCATATCATACTCAACGAGAATGAGGATATTTTTACAATGAATGACGATGGACAACAATAATACACTCTTCACCATAACGGTTTTCAGCGAGAACCATGTAGGACTTCTCAATCAGCTGTCCATTATTTTCACGCGCCGGTGTCTCAATATCGAGAGCGTGTCGGCGAGCCGTTGTTCTATTCCGGGGGTGCACAAAACCACCATGACCTGCTACAGTGACCGCGTTACCATGGAGAAGGTCATCAGCCAGATAGAGAAACGCATAGATGTGCTCAAGGCGTTTCTTTATACCGATGACGAGATTGTGTATCAGGAGGTGGCGCTCTACAAGGTGCCTACCTGCAAGCTGCTTGATGAGGAGCACCTGGAGGAGATTATCCGCCGCCATAATGCGAGGATACTCGAAATAAGCCGCGACAACACGATAATCGAGAAAACCGGACATAATGATGAGACGGAGGCGCTCTTCGAGGAGCTGAAGCGCTATGACATCCGTCAGTTTGTGCGCAGCGGTCGCGTGGCTATCACCAAGAGCCCGCATGAGTTGGTTGACCGCTTCCTCGCAGAGCAGGAGGAACGCAAAATGAGAATAGGCAAGTGATGGGCGAGCTCACTATAACGCGTAATCTCACGGCGGCAGGCTGCAACGCGCAGATGGAACTGCCGCTGCAGTCGCTAGTCAGGGATATCATCGACGCGGCTACCGGTCATGCCAATCAGCTGGGATTCGGCTACGCGCGGCTGATAGAGGACGGCAATGCCTGGGTGCTCAGCCGCCTGTCGCTGCAGATGACCCGTTTTCCGCAGGTTGGTGAATGCTATTCGCTTACAACCTGGATCGAGAGCTTCAACCGCCACTTCTCCGAGAGAAATTTCGAGATAAAGACCGGTGGGGGAGAGATTCTGGGCTATGCGCGCACCGTCTGGGTCGCAATCAATATAGCAACCCGCCGTCCCGCCGATCTGACCGCTCTCACCGGTTTGCGCGATTCGGTATCCGACCGTCCGTGTCCTATCCCTGCGCAGGGCAAGACGAGAGTGCCGGAAACTTTTGACAGCCAGGTGTCATATATCGTAGTGGTGAGTGATATCGACTCAAACCGTCATCTCACCACCGCGCGCTATGTGGAGCTGGTGGTGAATACTTTGCCGCTGGGGGTGTATGATCGCTGTTCTGTGTCTGCATTTGAAATTTCGTTTATGCGTGAGTGCAAATTCGGCGAAACGCTTACCGTTTCATCGGTGCGCGACGGTAGCACGGTTATAGCCGTCATTTCCGATACCGAAGGCAATGCCTGCTGCATCGCTAAGCTCGTTTTGGCTGAAAGAATCGCCGGGGAGAATGCGAAATGATAAGAAAATCTTCTGTCCGGCTGCATTTTTCTCGCAAAATAGTATATATTTGCAATAATATAACACAAAAACACCCCGAATATGGCAAAATTGAATTTTGGCGGAGTTGAAGAGACTGTTATCACCCGCGAAGAATTTCCCCTTGAAAAAGCAAGAGAGGTACTGAAGGATGAAACCATCGCCGTTATCGGCTACGGTGTGCAGGGTCCCGGTCAGAGCATGAACCTGCGCGACAACGGATTTAATGTGATTGTCGGTCAGCGTCCCGGCAAGACATACGATAAGGCGGTTGCCGACGGCTGGGTGCCCGGCGAGACTCTTTTCGGTATCGAAGAGGCATGTGAGAAAGCCACTATCGTGATGTGTCTTCTCAGCGATGCTGCCGTGATGTCGGTTTGGGATTCGATCAAGAAATATCTCACCGCCGGTAAGGCTCTGTATTTCTCCCACGGTTTCGCAATCACATGGAGCGACCGCACAGGTGTTGTTCCCCCGGAAGATATAGACGTTATCATGGTGGCGCCCAAGGGCTCCGGAACATCGCTGCGCACGATGTTCCTCGAAGGTCGCGGACTCAACTCCAGTTTCGCTATCTATCGTGACTATACCGGTCGTGCGCTTGATCGCACTATCGCGCTCGGCATCGGCATCGGTTCAGGCTATCTGTTTGAAACCACTTTCCAGAGAGAGGCTACCTCAGACCTCACCGGTGAGCGCGGCTCGCTCATGGGAGCGATTCAGGGACTGCTCCTTGCGCAGTATGAGGTGCTCCGTGAAAACGGACACACTCCCTCCGAGGCATTCAATGAAACCGTTGAGGAACTCACACAGTCGCTCATGCCGCTCTTCGCCGCTAAAGGTATGGACTGGATGTATGCAAACTGCTCCACAACCGCCCAGAGAGGTGCGCTTGACTGGATGGGACCGTTTCACGATGCCATCAAGCCCGTGGTGGAGAAACTATATGCAAGTGTGAAATGCGGCAATGAGGCGCAGATCTCCATCGACTCCAATTCGCAGCCCGACTATCGCGAGAAACTTGAAAAAGAGCTTCGCGATCTCCGCGAGAGCGAAATGTGGCAGACCGCAGTGACCGTGCGCAAGCTCCGCCCCGAAAACAATTGATACCACGTATTCAAAATACAAAGGAGGGTGTGCCTGACGGCATACCCTCCTTATTATATATAGGAAATAAACGGCAACTTACTCTTCTGATGAAGGCACAGCTACTTTCACCAACACCGCGGCGAGACCTTCGCTGAAATCCTTCCCCTGAGAATACCGCGGTGGTATTACCTGTTCGCCGGCATTGTTGATGTAGCCGCACTTGTTTTTTATTACTCATACTTGAACATTAAAAACGGTACTGTGTATATCGGTTGCTCCGCAGAAGCGGGTGAAGAGGTCGGTGAATAGCTGAAGCACCTTGTCCGCATCGATCTCCCTGTCAAACAGATGTACAGTCACAAGTATGCGTTTGGTCGGTAACTCTATGCAGGTGCGCACATT
Organism: uncultured Porphyromonadaceae bacterium; assembly: GCA_947177595.1. Lineage (GTDB taxonomy): Bacteria > Bacteroidota > Bacteroidia > Bacteroidales > Muribaculaceae > Paramuribaculum. Next base: position 11,900 of record CAMWUZ010000025.1, read on the forward strand.
GTCGCTCGTGGGAGTGCCGAAACCACCCTTGCGGTCACGGAATACCGGCAATCCGGCTATATTCAGTTCCCCTCTGCCGATACCTTCGTATGGCTCACGCTCCTTGCCTATTCCGAGGGTAATCACGTCGCCGTCGATTTTGTCGCCGTCAAAGCAGCCGACCGCGCATCCCGACCTGAGCGACAGGATGTTTCCTGCATCTACCAGAGAATTTACATAGTACAGCCCCAGTCCACGCACAATTCTGCGAATCATCTGTTCCTGCGACGGGCGGTATCGGTTGGGATCCTTTCCGCACGCCTTGTATGCGGCGCGGGTTGCGGCGACTGCCGGTATTTTGTTTATATCCTCTACCTTATATTTCCGCCCGATATCACTGGCGAGAGCGTCAAGCTCCGCTTTCAGCGCCTCGCCGGTGTTGCTGTTCGTCACATCAGCCTCGATCAGCAAAGTGCGGTAGTCCGGCTGCCGGTCTGCGAAATCCTTGTCAAATGTCACTTTCACTCTTGTATCCATCTTCAATTATTTATTCGCGTGAGAATAAAGTTCCGTCACTGCTGAAACAATCGCGGTAGCCGTTAGTTTAGATGTGTCGAAAACAGCCGCGTCATTCCGGCTGTCACCCCATGTCTGTCCGGTGTATTTCTCATCCATATATTGTGATGAAGGCGCCGTTTCCCAGCGGTCGATAAATCTCAGGCGCGGACGCAGGAATCTGACGACAGGTCCGGTGCATACAGCCACAATCACGGTGCCCTCTCTCACCCCGTCGATCCGTCCCGCGAAAATCCACGAGCATCCCACCGCTATAAGAAGCAATGTCACGTCAAACATTATCTTCATCGTGCCAAACTCCTTCTTGAGCTTGCGTGAAGCTATATGCAGAACATATTCGCCCGAATTCATGCACACGTCGGCAACTACCTCAAGCGCGATACCCACACCCATTATGCAGCATCCGGCTATGCACGAAAGCATCTGCATATAATAAACCTCCGGATGCCAGCCCGAGAGAATAGCCATCGTCACGTCGATAAACACTCCGAAGAGAAGCGACACCGGAATCTGCATAAGCAGCTCCACCTTGTTCTCCCTTATTCCGCTCTTGCCGAGCATTATCAGCTGCGCCGCGATAAGGATAGCGTTGAGAATAATTATATATGTGCCCATCGATAGAGCGGTGTGGAGGCTCCATACATACGGCACGCTCGAAATCGGGGAAGTGCCCGTGAGCGAGCGCGTTACAAGGCTCACGCCGAAAGACATTATGAAGAGAGAAAAGAAAAACACAACATACCGGCGCAACATCTCCTGCCGGCTGCGAACATACATACCCATAGCTTATCTTTTTTACCGCTGCAAAGGTAGTGAAATTTAAGGTCCGGAAAGTCCTTAAGGTCGTTAAAGACCCTAAAGACCTTAAAACTCCTTATCCCGGCGGACATGATGAATCATATCCCCATCGGCTATCAGTTAAATATTGTTTAAATGAGTTTGGTAATGCAATAATATTTATAA
>CAMWUZ010000026.1 GCA_947177595.1 uncultured Porphyromonadaceae bacterium
GTAATCCACGACAGTTTTTTTCTCTCTGACACCCAAGTGCTTAATCTTTTTATAATTGGAATTGGCAACATTGGGCGTCACCTGCTCCAGCAGCTTGCCCTGCAGCAGGAGAAACTTCTCCGCAATAAGGCTCTGGAGCTAAAGGTAGTGGGCATAGCCAATTCCAGAAAAGCTATTTTTGACCGCGAAGGTATTGACATTTCATCTTACATTCAGAGACTTGAAAAAGAAGGACTCCCCTCATCTCCCGATCTGATAGCGCGGGAGATTATCGGCATGAATATTTTCAACAGTGTATTTGTTGACTGTACTTCAAGCGCAGATATTGCCGCTCTATACGCACGCCTTCTGGATCATAACATCAATGTGGTTGCGGCAAATAAGATCGCTGCATCAGGTAAATTCGAGCATTATCTAAAACTCAAGAGCATTGCCAGGAATAAGGATGTCAAATATCTGTTTGAAACAAATGTCGGTGCCGGATTACCTATCATCAACACAATCAATTCGCTGATTAATTCCGGTGACAGAATATTGAGAATTGAGGCTGTATTGTCCGGAACACTCAATTTTATATTCAATGAACTGAGCAAGGACATTTCTTTCAGCACGGCTATCAGAGGCGCTATGGATGCCGGATACAGTGAACCGGATCCGAGGATTGATCTGAGCGGAACCGATGTTATGCGCAAACTCGTTATTTTAGCCCGCGAAGCAGGATACCGTATTGAAATGGAAGACATTAAAATTAATCCTATTCTTCCTGAAGAACTCTTCGACGGTTCGGTTGAGCACTTTTTGAATGATGTTGTAAGACTTGATTCAGAATTTGAGAAAAAGAGAGATGATGCCGACAAAAAAGGGCTACGCTTCAGGTTCGTTGCCTGCCTTGACAATGGTAATGCCACTGTTGGACTCGAAACGGTTGCTGCGGAACATCCTTTCTACAATCTCGCCGGCAGTAACAATGTAATACTCATTACCACCGAGAGATACCATGACTATCCTATGGTAATCAAAGGTTACGGAGCCGGGGCGGAAGTGACAGCAGCCGGTGTGTTCGCGGATATTATTTCTATCGCAAACATCCGATAAATTTTGAGTTTATATCCTAATGGAAAGAGATAAACTCGATTTCGAAACAATGAAGATAGGTCCGCTTTTCCGCGCTATCTTCTTCCCTACCCTCATAGGCATGATATTCACATCACTCATCACGGTGATTGACGGTATGTTTGTAGGACATGGTGTTGGCGCGGGAGGCATTGCGTCTGTCAATATTGTAGCTCCGACTTTCATGATTGCCACAGGCATAGGGCTTATGTTCGGCATAGGAGCCTCAGTTATTGCGAGTATTAAATTGTCGGAAAGTAATATTAAAGCGGCGAAAATAATAATGACTCAAGGATTTATCGCAGCCACTGTTCTCGCGTCTCTGATGGTTGCTGTTATTCTGATTGCACCGGAATGGACACTGAGATTATTGGGGTGCAGCACAGAGTTGAAATCCAATGCATTGGATTATATGCTATTCCTTGCTCCATCACTGATATTCGTAATGATTCAGTGCATAGGAATGATGCTTATTCGTCTTGACGGCTCTCCAAAATATGCGATGTGGTGTCAGGCAATACCAGCCGTTCTGAATATAATATTAGATTACATCATGATTTTCCCGATGGGAATGGGAGTCAAGGGCGCGGCGGTTGCCACATCTATAAGCTGTGTAGTAGGTGGTCTCATGGCTCTATCCTATTTTTTCTGGTTTTCAGCTAAGCTGAAATTTTATAAATTGAAATCTACACGTAAGAGTTTTTTGCTGACACTCAGAAATGTCTGCTATATGACAAAAATAGGTTTCGCAACCTTTTTAACCGAGATTGCCATGAGTGTCATGATGATAACAGGGAATTATATGTTTCTCTCACAGCTCGGAGAGCAAGGCGTCGCGGCTTATTCAATTGCCTGTTACCTGTTTCCGGTAGTTTTTTCCATAGCCAATGCGGTAGCACAATCTGCACAACCCATAATAAGTTTTAATTATGGTGCAAATAATAATGAAAGAGTACGGCAGACCCTAAAAGTATCTCTGCTTGCAGCCCTGATTTGCGGTTTATCAGTAACATTCGGTATTTCAGCCGGTGCCATACCTATTGTGTTCGCATTCCTTTCTCCGGAAGAGCCGGCGTTTGAGATAGCCACAAGCGGATTACCGCTGTTCTCGATCTGTTCACTTTTTTTCGCTGTCAATATTACTTTCATAGGATATTACCAAAGTCTTGAAAAGGCGGTACGATCAATCATCTATACATTGCTGAGAGGTATAGTGTTACTGATACCTTCTTTTGTTATTATTCCAACCTTACTGGGTGAAAAAGGCTTATGGCTTGCGATTCCAATGGCAGAATTTTTGACCGCAGTTATTATTATCGCTTTTTTCGTATCAAACAGCTCCAAACACTCTACCAGAGCTTTTGAGTTAAATAAACTCAATTAGGTCTCACGCTTGATTAAAAGTAGTATCTTTGTCGGTAAACAAACCGACATGAGATATTACAGTACCGGCAACAATTCTGTAAAGATTCCTTTTCGGGAGGCTGTAATCAATGGTATTGCCGAAGACGGAGGTTTATATCTCCCGGCTGATATACCTTTGGTGCCCAGTGCCTTTTTTCGTAATATGTCAGAAATGTCGTTAAGCGATATTGCTTACGTAGTCTTATCCACATTTACCGGAGATGAGATTTCATCGGAGAAGTTAAAGGAAATAATTACCGCTGTTACCAATTACCCTATTCCGGTTGTATCTCTCGCCGGCAGTAATCTGTTTTCGGCAGAGTTGTTCCATGGACCGTCCGGTTCGTCCAAAGACCTCGGGGTGGGATTCATGGCTGAATTTTTCAGTATTTTTTTCAATCAGTCAACCGACAATAAGGTTACCATTCTCACTTATTCTCATTCTGACTATGGATTATCTGTTGCAAAAGCATTTTCCAAGTCAGGTAAATTTAAAGTTATAATCGTATATCCTAAAGGTAGAATAACCCCAGATCTTAGATACCGATTACTGAATTCGGGCACCAATATCATACCTGTTGAAGTAAGAGGATCGGCGGCAGATTGCCTTGCCATGATGCGTTCAACACTGATAGATGAGACACTTAGAGAAAACATTATCCTGACATCAGCCAATTCTATCAACATATCTTCACTGCTACCATTAGTAATTCAATATTTCTATATAATGGCTAAGATGGTGGAAGACGGTGCTGACCCTGATAGTATTGTTATTTCTGTGCCCTGCGGCAGTCTGGCGAATCTTTCAGCTGTACTGATTGCTAATCAGATGGGGTTACCAATCAAAAGAATTGTAGCTGCATATCCTGAAACATCTGATGTCACTCCAATCAATAGTATTCGGGTGGAAGACCTGCTGAAAACGAGCAAAACACCGGTTTCATCTGTTACTATTACAGAGGATGATATTAACACTACCCGGAATTTACTCAAAGATAATTACGGATATGAGGCTACCGATCATTCATGTCTGAGTGCAGCGGCCCTATTGAAGGATATGAGGTCGGATGAATATGGTGCATTTATGGCTACTTCCGATCCAATTGTCAAAGAGAATCCGATGGAGTTTCAGGAACGGCACGAATCGATATCTCCTACATACAATGCGCTAAAGCGTATAATTTTGAACAACACTAACTATATTAAATAATAGATTATGGCTAACAAAAGACAACTCAAGAAACAGATACGTTATATTTGTGGTGATATAGCCGCCGAGTGTGCTCTCGTGAAATATTTAGTTGAAGACATTAACCGCGACGCGATGAACGAGGCTCTTATTCAAATCGCCGATCTTCAGCAGGAAACCCTTTCAAGAGTGAATGTTACCTTTGACAAACTTCCGAAAGATTTTGAATCTCTTAAAGCATACAACAAAGCTAAAACCGAGTTTACCAACAAGGCATTTGCTTCAATCAATGCAGAGTTCAACAAAGGTATTCAGGAGATTTTCAAGAAAATGGACAGTGCTCTCCCTCAAGAAAAGGATTGAGCTGAACTAACATGAGTATATCCAAACTACTGTTGAGGATAGCCGGTTGGAAAGTAAACATTACAGTCCCTGACTATCCTAAGTGTATCATCTGCGTTGCTCCGCACACTTCCAACTGGGATTTTTTTCTCGGAAAGCTCGCATATGCATCGGTTGGGAGAAAAGCCGGCTTCTTTATGAAAGAATCATGGTTTTTCTTCCCGTTAGGATGTATTTTCAGAGCATTAGGTGGAATACCTGTACCTAGAAAAAAAGGAAGCTCACTTGTTGATGCTATTATTCAAAAATATAATAGTTCGGAAACAATGGCTCTCGCTATAACCCCTGAAGGGACAAGAAGCAGAACAGATAAATGGCGTTCCGGCTTTCTTTATATAGCATACGGAGCGAAAATACCAATTGTACTCGGGGCGATAGATTATTCAACCAAAGATATAATCATAGAACGCACATTTATCCCTACCGGAGATGTTGAAGCAGATATGAAGGCGATAAAAGATTATTACCGTCCGTTCAAAGGACGGTATCCTGATAAATTTTCAGCAGAATGAGTGTTAATCGAAAACCATTTCTGAAAATAGCAATTGCCCCGCTTGATATTGTATTTGGAGAACGGTCAGCCAACCTTACCAATGTTGAAGCTATCATAAAAAACTTGGATGAGGATGTGGATATATTGGTTTTACCTGAGTTATTTTCGACCGGCTTCAAAAAGGATGCAGAAACAATGGCATCCCTTTCCGAACCTACCGATGGAGCCACTGTCAGCAGACTGAAAGAACTATCAGATTCTTTTGACATAGCAATATGCGGGAGTTTTGTGTGCAATGAAAACAACGACGTATTCAACCGCTCATTTTTTATAAAACCTGATGGTACGGCACACTATTATGATAAGCATCATCTGTTTACCATGGGCGGTGAGCAGAATATATTTAATGCCGGAAAAGAACTTCCCGAAGTAATAGACTTTAAAGGTTGGAAGATTATGCCGGTAATCTGCTATGACATCCGTTTCCCGGCATGGCTAAGAAATCATAATCTGAAATATGATGTTTTGATAGTACCGGCAAATTGGGCTCATTCGCGGGCATATGCATGGATACATCTGCTCATAGCGCGTGCTATAGAGAACCAAACTTATGTAATCGGTTGTAACCGAAGCGGTAGCGATGAATACGGCGAATATCCCGCCGAGGATTCATTTGCATTCAATTACTGGGGCAAAGATATTTCTGTAAGACCTGATTCCGGGATTATTTACTGTATTCTTGACGGAGAAAGAATGGATATTGACCGCAACAAATTCAGCCCGTGGCTTGATGCAGACTCTTTTACTTTTACAAAGTCGCAAGAAGTGTGAGTATTTGAGGTAAGAGAGGCACTGTATTGTCATTTTCAATTAATATAGTCGCAGGATGCTTTTTCTTAACGGCAAAATCATCCTGCGATTTTATTCTGGCTTTTACCTGCTCCACTGTTATATTGTTGCGTTTTAGTACCCTCTGAATACGGATTTCTTCGGGTGCCGTAACTTCCCAGACCCGATCCACCATCAAATCAAGCCCGCTTTGATATAAAATAGCTGTCTCAACAAATGCAAGCTGCTTATCAGAAGCCCAGGTAGTCAAATCACTTTTTACTGCTTCGTGAACCGCAATATTCAGCAATTCAAGTTTCCTCGGATTATTGAAAACTTCTTGTGCCAAAACAACTCTGTCAATATCTCCGGCAGAAGTAATAGCTTCGGTACATATATGCTCTGCAATGTACGACTTGATTTCAGAGCTCCCATCCATTATCTGCTTTGCTCTTAAATCACAATCATATACAGAATAACCCAATACTGAAAGAATCCGGGAAACGACACTTTTACCGCTACCAATGCCACCGGTTATAGCAATCAAAGCCATATGATTAATCAGTGATTCGTGCGTTCTATGATATATTCCACACTATCAGGAACCACAGATACATTCTGACATACCTGTGGAAGTCCGGAAAGATGCACCTTGGCTTTTTGTGTCGCATGGTTAACAGCTGAATACTCCACGAATGCCGTGATTGGAAAATCCTTGTTATATTCGCTCATCGGCACAAGATAATTAACCTCAACCCTCGCCGGGAACGTAATCAATCCGGTGTTATTCGGTAGTCCTACCCGCTCTACCAAAACTGAACGGGTTTTAAGAATAAGAGGTTCTATCGGGATTGTAACTTTAATTTTATCAGGTATAATTCTGAGTCCCTGAACCGGCTCGATATTCACCTCAACTACTGTGGTATCTGTCAGACCGGAACGGCTGAAATGCTCAGTCTGCACATATCGTATAGAATGAGGTACTCCGTTAACGCCATAAACTCTTACAGAATCGACATTAGCTCTCAGCTTACCACTGATCACGCTTTGCAAGCTGGGATGTACATCTGCCTGTATGACAATTGGAAGTGACACACCGGGAGATGATGTGAAAGGAACCCGGAGAGTATCCGGTCGGACTGAGGTAATCTGTACTCCACCACCGAAGTAGTCTCTTAACCGACTATCAATCTTCAGCTTCGAGAGAGAAAGTGTGTTCTTTTCCGAGACATTCCCATTGAAAGAAATCTTTACCGGAGCCGGCTTTCCCCATGTGAATCTTATTAACTGGGAACCTTTTCCCTGTACCGATACTCCAAAATAAGAAGGGACATTGCCAATGAGGGTGATACTATCAGGCACATCAACAATTTCCAAAGGTACTTCATAATCTCGTTGAACTTCCGAATCAAGTGAGAGAAGTATCCAAAATATAAAAGCTACGCATACACACATCAGATAGAGAACAGCATCCTTACCTTTCGCAGAATGCAAAGCATTCTGCAATTTTTCTTTCAAAAGCTTGATGCGTTCTACTATCATCGTGTATTATAAAAAGATTGAAGATTTTATTTAGCGTCTTCAATTTTATTAGTATTATCGTTTATCACAGCCTCAGCAGAAGGATATACAGAGCCTTTATCAACCTTGATTTCCACGCCCTTGGCTATATCAATAACGATAGTAGTCTCTTTAATGCGGCGAACTTTGCCATATATGCCACCGGCAGTAACAATAGTGTTGCCTTCTGTGATGCTTTCACGGAATTTCCGAATCTCTTTCTGCTTCTTCTGCTGAGGGCGAATCATGAAAAAGTAGAAAATTGCGATAAGCACCACAATCATAATCGGATTCATTGCTCCTCCGGCATTTTCCTGGAGTAATACAAGATTATTAATCATTTCTTTAAGATATTATTTGGTTAGATTATTATTTATTTAGTTTTCCCTCCTGACGCAGATAATTGATTACGGAATAAAGAATACCGTTGATAAACTGTCCACTTCGAGGAGTGCTATATGCATTTGCAATTTCAATATATTCATTAAGAGTCACAGCAAGAGGAATAGCAGGGAAATTAAGGAGTTCGGCAATAGCGGTAATCATTATGACACCGTCCATAAATGCAAGTCTTTCCGGATCCCACTGGCTGGCATTGATAAATTGGTCTATATAAGAACGATATTCTTCAAGATGGTTGACTGCATCCATAAACAATTCAGCACCAAAGCGGGCATCTTCATCATCCTTATATTTGGGAAGCAACTCAACAGGTTCTTTATCAGAGCCGGCTACTCTCTTGATAGTCTTGAGCACGAAAGTACCCATTATTTCCAAATCATCATTCCAGAAAACACTCTTTGATTCTAGCACTTCGGCAAGCTCATCAGAAGGTAGAATTATTGACTTGAATACAGCTCTCCAAAAATCACAATCCGCAGCTCTGTCAACACTCGGTTTTGCCATATATTCCTTGTATATTTCAGAAGCAAGAATCTGATCAAGCAGTTTCTTCGTGAGATTTATGTCAGTTTCCCAATCAATCGGATTATTCTTGAGAAAATCTTTCATAGCGGGAGATTCAACAATCAGCTTGGGGAATATATTGTCAACGAATCGAGTATCAGGATTCAAATCCTCTGCAGACGGCAGATACTTATGTTTTGCCGCATCCAGTTTCTGATCCTGAATGCGAGTCAGCTCCACAGGTAAAAGCAGAAGTGAGAAATATAGTTCTCTCGCTTTATCAAGAGAGCGATCCAATGAATTTCTCGCCTCATTCAAAGATGACTTGGTATCACTATAGCTTGCAAGAGTTTCCGCAGCCATCTGAATACCACGTTCAAAACCGGCGAGGGTGAAATCCGGATTCTTTCTTGCCGCAGACATAAACTGTTCGTCCTTGGCAATAACAGTGTCTATGATAACTGTCCAGAATTTAAGATCCTCGTTAACATCCTTGGTTTTGAGTCTGATATAACTTCTATATGCGGAGGAATTAACAATCTTATTATAAATATCCCGGGAACATTCATCAAAATTAGCCAACGACGAAGTGCCTTTTGCAATAAAACCACGCAAACGGTCATCGCTTGCAAGAGCACGTATAATCTTGTTTGAATTCAGGTAACGGTTTTCTCCAACACTATCCATTGGAGAGGATTTAGAAGCCCCCTGCACTCTGAAACCGCTTAATTGCATTATGAAAAGCAGGGTATCAAGATACATTGCGTAGGCAAACCTCTTATCGCGGGTCGGAGATTCCGGCAGAGTCTCTATCTTGAATTCACTTTTGGTGAGCAGATATGAGTACAATAGCTGTACAACCTTTATTCTTATCAGAACGCGATTAATCATAATGATTTAATTTTATTGATTCCTCCAACTCTCAGCGGTTCGGTCAATCGTAGCCTCTCCTCTGCGGGGCTGTCAGTTTCAGATTTTCTGCAAAGTTACTCAAATAACCGTGAAATCAAGGCTATAAAAAGATTATTATTTTACAGAATCAACTTAAGTGATTGAATCCTTGTGCCTTCAAAGGTAGTTCGGTGCCGTCTCTGGTTATCATCGCACAACCTAAATCTTCTTTAGTAATATGACCGATAACTTTGATTCCCTCCATTTTCTCCACTTTCTCATGGCAATGAAGCGGTACCGTGAAGAGTAGTTCGTAATCCTCACCACCATTAAGAGCCGCGGTTACAAGATTCATACCCAACTCCTCAGCCATTACAGCAGTCTGGTAATCAATCGGAATTCTATCTTCATATATTCGGCATCCGGTATGACTCGACTTGCATATATGAAGCAATTCGGATGACAGCCCGTCGCTAATATCAATCATTGATGTAGGCTTAATATCCTCCTCTTTCAATTTGGCGATTATGTCTTTTCGAGCCTCCGGCTTGAGCTGTCGTTCCACAAGGTACTCCTTACCTTCAAACTTGGGAATAAAATCCTTTTGTCCCGCTGAAGCAACTTTTTCTCTTTCAAGCAACTGAAGTCCCATATAAGCCGAACCCAAATCACCTGACACACATATCAAATCAGTATCTTTTGCTCCGTCTCTACCGACAACCGCATCTTTTGCAGCATCGCCTATACAGGTAATAGATACTACGAGTCCCGACCGTGAAGCCGTTGTATCGCCTCCTACCAAATCGACACCATATATTTCACAGGCAAGCCGAATTCCGGAGTACAAAGCATCAAGATGCTCCACCGTGAAACGAGCAGAAACGCCCAACGATACGGTAATCTGACGAGGAGTGCCGTTCATGGCATAAATATCCGAAAAATTAACTACCGCAGCCTTGTAACCGAGGTGCTTCAGAGGCATATAAGTTAAATCAAAGTGAATTCCTTCAATCAGCATATCCGATGATACGAGAACCTCTGAATCAGGATATGACAGAACCGCAGCATCATCCCCTACCGCCTTGACTGTAGATGAATTAATCTTTGGCAAATCTTTAGTAAGACGGTCAATAAGACCAAATTCTCCAAGCTGGGATATTTCTGTTTGGTGTTCCATAAATATAATTGACTATTTAGTCGGCTCTCTCCACGAGATCTCTCATAATTTCCATCATTTTGGGCTGTGCAGCCTCTGCAGCCTTCTGCACCTCCTCATGAGTTGGAACATCAGTAACATCCTTACCGCCGAGGTCGGTAATAACTGATACACCAAACACTTTCATTCCCGCATGATTTGCCACAATCACTTCGGGAACCGTTGACATTCCAACAGCATCTCCTCCAATAATTCTGAAATACTCGTATTCCGCAGGAGTTTCAAAAGTAGGACCGGGGACACCCACATATACTCCATGCATCACTCTGATACCTTTATCTTGCGCGATTTTATCGGCAAGCGCAATGAGTTTCTTTGAATATGCCTCTGTCATTGCTGGGAAGCGGGGCCCAAGTTCCGAATAATTTCTGCCTCTAAGAGGATTTTCAGGGAAAGTATTGATATGGTCGGTGATAATCATAATATCTCCAACCCTGAATTCCTTATTCATTCCTCCGGCTGCATTGCTTACAAAAAGAGTCTGAACTCCAAGTTCTTTCATAACTCTTACCGGAAAAGTGACCTGCTTCATATCGTAGCCTTCATAGTAATGAAAACGACCTTGCATAGCCATCACAGGTTTTGAACCCAACTTACCGAAAATAAGGTTTCCACTATGACCTTCTACGGTGGATACCGGGAAATTGGGAATAGAAGTATAGGGTATGAACTGTTTGTCTGAAATATGGTCAACCAGTGCACCAAGCCCTGTTCCGAGAATGATTGCGGTATCAGGAATTGATTTAACCTGTGATCTGATATAATCGGCACTTTCTTTTATTTTCTCAAGCATTTCGTATATATTTTGGTTATTAATTAACAATTTCGCGACTTAAAACAGTTCAATTACCGGGTGATTTCCTCAAAATCTGCTTCAACACATATGCCAAATTGTCACCATCCTGAGGAACAAACTCGACAGAGATAGGCAGGTAAAAAGACCGAGATCTCATATTCGGTGGAAAATAGGGATTGTTTGAAAGCCTGACCGCATCTTTTTCCGTTGTAATAAGAAATTTATCCGGACTCTTTATTGTGGCGAATTTCTTCTGAATGGCAATCATATCAGAATGATTGAAATTATGGTGATCATTAAACACCATGACTTTTACCTTTATACCGTAACTTCTCAAATAACGTATGAAAGGTCTGGGATTAGCCACTCCCGCTACCGCCAGCACCGTATTACCCGGTCCCATCTGACATAGTTCCGGCACCTTCTCACCTCTTAATGCCTCAGGAAACAGCGGCACTAATGGAAGGTAGCAATATTTTGAGAAGAGAAGATGCTGATACGGGAATAAATCAAACGTTTCTTTGAAAATACGGTAATCTACCGGCTTCAAATCATCAGGACATTTGGTCAAGATAACAATATCAGCTCTATTCATTGCCTTTACCGGCTCTCTAAGCCTACCCAAAGGCAATAGAGAATCGTTATACGCAGGGGTGGAATATTCAGTAAGAAGAATGGAAATTTTTGGTTTAACGTATCTATGCTGAAAGGCATCGTCAAGAACAATCAGATTGAGGCTCGGATCAAGTTCAAGCATACGCCGGATACCATCCACTCTCTTCTCGCACACAGCCACCATTACCTTTTTTTTCTCAAACTTGCGATATATCTGATATGGCTCGTCGCCGATATCCTCGGGGCGTGAGTTAGCGCTTGCAAGAACAAATCCTTTAGTCTTGCGACGGTATCCGCGACTGAGCATTCCTATGCGATACTCACCTGTGAGGGCATTTATAACATACTCCGTATGAGGCGTTTTCCCGGCACCTCCTACCGTCAGGTTTCCTACCACAATAACCGGGATATTAAATGACTGTTGCTTTAATATTCCCTTGTTAAACATAAGGTTGCGTATTCCCACCCCCATGCCGTACAGTAGCGACAGAGGATACAGGAACAATGATGCCAAGCAACCTTTTTTTGCCATTACGCCACTTGTTTATTTAATTTCAATAAAATCCATTCGAGCCTGCAGCGGATCTATATTTTTAACATAATTTGTCAGTTCATAGAACTTCATATTTTCCTCACCGACAAATTCCTTGATTACAGACATCTTCATTGTTTTTGTCATATCAAGCATCTCTTCCCACCATTTGAACTTCACTTTAGGATACTCCTTAACATAATAGTTTCCGTCACAATCAAGCTCATTGGCAACAAAAGCTATTGCAGCATCAAGTCCGCCCAGATAATCAACCAATCCGATTTCCAAAGCCTTCTGACCTGACCATACTCTACCTTCTGCAATAGACTTTATCGAATCTACTGAAAGCCTTCTACCATCGGCACATCTCTTAACAAAAAGTTCATAGCCATTTTCAACCATTGCCTGCATAGCCGCTTTCTGATCTCCAGACATCGCTTTGTAGAAGTTGGGAAACTGACCTTTATTAGTTGCAACTGTAGCGGTGTTTATTCCGATTTTATCCGACAGAAGTTTTTCTGCATTGGGAATAAGTCCGAATATACCGATTGAGCCGGTAAGAGTAACAGGCTCTGCAAAAATCTTGTCAGCTCCGCATGAAATATAATAACCTCCTGATGCGGCATAATCACCCATCGACACATAAAACGGTTTACCGGTCCGGCTCTTGAACTGCTGAAGAGCCTCCCAAATCTGCTCAGACGCAAATGCGCTCCCACCGCCGGAATTCACACGCAAAATAAGTGCATCAACATCATCATTGTCCGCCAAATCAAGAATCTGGGGCACCATCCGTTCACTGGCAATACCGCCATCACCGTTTTCGGTGATATCACCTACCGCATAAAGTACCGCAATCTCTTTCTTATGTTTTACGCTATTTTTATCCGCTTCACGCGCGATAGCATATTTGTCAAATTCAATCAGGTTAGGTTTGGATTCATCCTCATCCAGCCCGCTGACACGCGCGAGCAAGCTATCCATCTGATGACGATACAAGGTGGCGTCTGCCAAACGGTTTGTTACATAATACTCGGTATCCTTGGTATATGTGAAACAGTCAGCCCAGTCCGTAACTGTTGAATTCTCAACCTTACGACCGGTCGCGATATTATTTCTAAGATGATCCCATATATTATTGAGAAACTCTGAGGTCTGGAGACGATTTGCCTCGCTCATATCACTGAGAATAAACGGTTCGACAGCACTTTTGAAAGTTCCCACTTTGACAACCTGTACCTCAACACCCGCTTTTTCAAGTAAATTCTTGAAGTATAAAGTGGTTGAAGCAAGTCCATGTACATCAATCACACCGATAGGGTTA
>CAMWUZ010000027.1 GCA_947177595.1 uncultured Porphyromonadaceae bacterium
AAGACGGCATACGCGCTTCCTCTACGTCTCGTGGGCTCGGAGATGTCGATAAGAGACAGGTAAAACATGAAAATTTCGTGCCGGTTCGGCTTGCCGATCAAGAAATCCGTCCCATGGGACACCTTAACGGCACTGCGGGTTTTGGAAGAGAGGATTATGACCGCTATAATGACTTATGGTGCATAGGGCAGAATTCAACGGAATATCTGGATGAGATCGATGGTTCCGCACAGCATAATGTCATCAAATCAGTTTATGACCCATGTCCTCCGGAATTCATGGTTCCGCCAAACCGCGCGTTTGACAAACTGAACCCTGAAGATGGCGGAGGTAAATGGGTTGAGATGTTTACGGCAGATGAAACAGGATATTACTCATTCGGCAGATATGAATTCTCGGAATTCAATCTTGTTCTCCCGGCTATGCCATATCTCTCAAGCCGTATGGGTGGTGGAGGAGAGAGCGTGTTATATCAGGAACGCGTACCGCAGTGCGACCGTATTGAAGAACTTCGCAGAGATGGCTATCCGGATGTCCGTTATTGCTTCCCCATGGAGGAGACCCTCTTCGGAAATTCCTGTTCGCTGTGGACAGCTGATATCACCAATTTTACAGGAGGTAACTTTATAGGTGGCTCAATATATAATATCACCGGAAATTTCGTGACACGTCCAGCTGCAGTATGGGGTTCGAACGGTCCCACCGCACAGGAAGCCACTGACCCGCGACCGGCGAGTGGATTCGGATGGAGTTGCGGAGCGCGACAGATCAGACCCGTAAGAGAAAAATAGCGACTCACCCACATGGATTGGCTTCAAACCGTTCTCATCGAGCACTCACCGCTTCAGGCGGTGGTGGTGATTTCAATCATCATCGCGGCTGGACTCGGTCTCGGAAAAATTCACATCTGTGGAGTGAGCCTCGGAGTCACATGGGTTTTCTTCGCCGGTATCCTTGCCGGACATTTCGGACTCTCCATTGACCCGGCAATGCTTTCATACGCGGAGAGTTTCGGATTGGTACTCTTTGTATATGAACTCGGTTTGAAAGTCGGTCCCGGCTTCTTCAGCTCATTCCGCACAGGCGGTATTAAGCTGAACCTGATCGGACTTTCTGTAGTTTTGCTCGGCACATTCATGGCTATCGGCTTCTCGCTCTCCATGAAAATACCCATGGCGGACATGGTCGGTATCATCGCCGGAGCAACAACAAACACCCCATCGCTCGGTGCAGCCCAGCAAACCCTGCAGCAGCTCGGGCAGAGCGCAAGCGGAGCCGCGCTAAGTTGCGCCGTGACATATCCGCTCGGTGTGGTTGGAGTTATTCTCGCCATTATCGTGATAAGAAAACTTGCTGTCCGTCCTGCCGACCTTACGCCCCAGGCATCTGAAACAGACCATTCCGGCACATATATAGCAGCCTTCCAGATTCACAATCCTGCCGTTTTCGGTAAAACAGTAAAGGAAGCGGCGGCATATATCCAGCCGAAGTTTGTCATCTCACGCCTCTGGAGACAAGGTCAGGTCAGCATTCCGACCTCCGATACTCCACTGCTCGAAGGCGACCGGCTGCTTGTCATCGCCACAGAAAAAGATGTGCCTGCACTCACCGTTCTATTCGGAGAGCAGGAGCACACCGACTGGAATAAAGATGATATTGACTGGAATGCCATTGACTCGTCCCTAATATCACGCCACATAATTGTTTCCCGACCTGAAATCAACGGTAAGCGCCTCGGATCTCTTCGCCTACGCAATAGCTACGGCATAAATATTTCCCGCGTGCTGAGAAGCGGAGTTTCATTGCTGGCGCGCCCGGATCTTGTGCTTCAACTTGGCGACAGGCTCACTGTTGTAGGAGAAGCTAAAGCGATAGAAAATGTCGAGAAAGTACTCGGCAACACCGCTATCGCACTGAAAGATCCAAATCTTGCCGCTATCTTTATAGGTATAGTTCTCGGTCTCCTTCTCGGCAGCATACCCATTTTTGTACCCGGAGTCGGTGCACCGGTAAGGCTCGGACTTGCCGGCGGCCCCATTGTCGCGGGTATCATTATAGGAGCATTCGGTCCACGATTCAGATTGGTCACCTATACCACACGCTCAGCAAACCTTATGCTTCGCGGCATAGGGCTTTCGCTCTATCTCGCCTGTCTCGGACTCGATGCCGGTGCGCATTTCCTTGACACCATACTCAGAGCGGACGGCGTCACCTGGATTGCTGTCGGTTTCATCATCACGATTATCCCCTCTCTCATTATGATATATGCCGCTATGCGGTGGAACAAACTTGACTTCGGCAGTGCGTGTGGCACAGTCTGCGGCGCTATGGCTAATCCTATGGCACTGACTTACGCGGGTGACACTATTCCCGGAGACTCACCTGCCGTGAGCTATGCAACCGCATACCCTCTTGCTATGTTTGCGAGAGTTGTCATAGCGCAACTGCTCGTTCTATTCTTTGTTTAAATTTAAATTACCATGAATACCGGAGAAATTAAGATGCCTGATGCCATAATAACTATCGGACGCCAGTTTGGTAGCGGAGGAAGAGAACTCGGTAAAAAACTCGCCGAGGCGTTCAACTACAGCTATTATGACAAGGAGCTCCTCAGCGAAGCCGCCAAAAGAGCCGGCATGGATCCCGGATTTTTTGAAAAAAACGATGAGCGTGCACCTTCGTTTATCAATGGCATCTTCTCTTTTGCGCTTGGACTCACACCTAATAATATATACACCGGCTCAACAGCTATAAGTGATGACAGCCTTTACCGCGCCCAGAGCGATTTCATTCAGTCGCTTACCGAACAGGGTCCATGCGTAATAGTAGGCAGAAGCGCTGATTATGTTCTGCGTGATAATCCTAAAGCCGTAAATCTGTTTGTCCATGCTCCTATGGACTCATGTATCGACCGTATTCTCCGCCGTGAGCCCACTCTTTCACGCGAAAAAGCACGTGCAAGAGCTGAAAAAGTCAATCGCCTCAGAGCCAACTACTATAACTTCTACACTGACAAAACATGGGGAGCCGCAAACAGCTACCACCTGTCTCTGGATACATCGCTCCTCTCTATGGATGACCTCACGGAAATAGTCCGCACCTATATCCTACGCCGATTCCCTACCGTGAATACAGCTCAGAGCGAGAAGTAAAACCGGTTCACATCTCCGTTTTGATGTTCAACTGATAATCTATATCAATTTGAACGGGTAAAACCGAGGGAGGCAATGCTGATTGTCGCGGTGGGAACTACTGCATGGATTGCATCGGCACAACTGAGTAAAGTTGCTCCTGTAGTGATCACATCATCAACTATCAGTATATGCTTATCCTCCAACTCCTCCGGGTCTTCCACATTGAATATATCGCGCGTATTCATCCATCGCTCAAATGAGCCGCGCCGGGTCTGGGTTGCATGAGAGCGTATGGCAACAAGGTTGTCGCATACGGGTATTCCTGATACTTCACTCAGTCCTTTCGCTATTTCCTCGCTCTGATTATAACCGCGCCTCAGCTCCTTAAACCAATGGAGCGGAACGGGCAAAATCACATCGATTCCGTCAAAAAATCCATCCGGTTTTATCTCGCGGCCAAACATAACCGCAAGATTATACGCAAGCATAGGACGATTATTATACTTCGCAGACTGAATCATCCGGGCGTATGCATTCTCCTTATAATAATAGAAAAATGATGCCGCCTTACATATAGGAGTATGTCCGGCAAGGCGCTTGTGGATTTCACTGAACACCTGATTATGGAGATTGGTGCGAGGAATATCTGCAAAACAATGCAGACACAAAGTCTTTTCACCATGCACGAGAGTGGTATCGCATACTTCGCAAACATCCGGAAAAATCAGCGACACAAAGTCTTTCAACCAGCTTTTCACTCCCATACGGCACCACTCTTGATCAGTGAGGATACCAACGAAGTTTCAAATCCGCGGGTCACTCCGAAACGAAACAGTTTTGTTCTACCCTCGTAAGTATTACCCTCCTTAAGCGCACGAGCTTTCGCTTTCAGCGTTTTCAGCGCCACTTCCGCATATTCTTCTGCATCTATCTCATCCAGAGCCGTCTCCGCAACCGATTTTGGAATGCGCTTTGCAGCAAGGTGAGCCAGTATCTTCAGCTTACCCCACCCCGAAAAGCGATATTTATCGCGCGCGAATGCGATTGAGAACCGCTCATCATCCACAAACTTTTCTGCAATCAGCCGGTCGATAATCTTCTCGGAAGCATCTGCCCCAACGCCCCAGTTGAAGAGCTTGCGACGCAAGTCATAAGAACATTGCTCCGATCTGGCACACAGATCCTGCAAGCGCGACAGTGCAATATCCGGAGTAACAGGTTTCTTATTCATGAACAGCTTTTATAAAGCGATTCTTCGCCGAAGTATCCTTGATTACTTCTACATCCTCAAAACCTAAGTCGCTGAGATATTCGCTGAGTTCCCGAGCATAGTCCGGATTTATTTCAAAATAAAGCATTCCGCCCGAGGACAGCGATTCTGCGGCAAATCGAGAAATAGGCTTGTAAAATTTCAGCGGGTCATTGTCGGGCACAAACAGCGCGAGAGCAGGCTCATAGTCGAGAACGTTCGGTTCCATTGCCGCTTTTTCTTTTTCCGTTATATACGGCGGATTACTCACAATTATATCGAATGACTCATGTGACGGGCTGAGAGTGAGGACATCTTCACGTACAAACCGGATATTAGTTTTAAGAGCCACGGAGTTTTCACGCGCAACCGCAAGCGCAGCTTCGCTTATATCTATAGCCGTTACAGAGGCATACGGGAGATTCCGTGCAAGCGCCACAGCTATACATCCGGAACCGGTGCATAGGTCGGCAACACGGAGATCAGCCCTATCTCTCCAGTCCCTCACGATAATATCCACCAGTTCTGCGGTCTCCGGACGCGGAATAAGCACATACGGAGTAACCTTGAACTCCATTCCATAGAAATCCGCGATTCCAAATATATACTGAATCGGTTCATTATTAAGAAGACGCGAAACTATCTTCCCTACCTTGCCTTCAATAAAGTCTCCCGCCTCTTGCGCTCCTTTGAGCACAAGATCAGCGGGAGTAAAACCTTTGAGTCTTTCAAAAATCAGCCGTGTCATAGCCCTTGCCTCCGACTGGGGGTATCGGGCGGACAGTTGCCTGACTGTTTCAGCCGCAAGCAGCGAGTAGGTTAATACTCGTCCCACGGTTTGATTTCTATATCGTCAAGCGGCAGGGTGCAGAAAGCATTGATGAATGCCGATGCAAGACGCGCATTGGTGAGC
The DNA here is from genome assembly GCA_947177595.1 of uncultured Porphyromonadaceae bacterium. GTDB lineage: Bacteria > Bacteroidota > Bacteroidia > Bacteroidales > Muribaculaceae > Paramuribaculum. The sequence continues at coordinate 5,297 of CAMWUZ010000027.1, forward strand.
AGAGGTATATTGAGATCGATTGCCGCTCTGCGAATCTTGTGTCCGTTGCCCAGCTCGGTAGGAGTAAGGTTTTTGGGAACGTTCACCACCAAATCGATTTCTTTATCGTGAAGCATCTGCAATGCCTGAGGCTGCATATCAGCCTGACTCGGCCAATATACTTTCACCGCGGGAATACCGTTGTCGTTGAGGAACTGATGGGTTCCGGTTGTGGCATAAATACGATAACCTTTATTGTGTAGCTGATGTGCTGCATCAAGCATATCTGCCTTCTGCTTTGCAGAGCCTGTGGAGAGAAGAATTCCTTTCTTGGGTATTCTCAGCCCTACTGACATCATGGCTTTCAGCAACGCCTCGGATGTATCAACACCGATACATCCCACCTCGCCGGTAGAGCTCATATCTACACCGAGCACCGGATCAGCACCTTGCAGACGGGAGAAACTGAACTGGGAAGCCTTGATACCCACATAATCAAGGTCAAACGCATTTTTGTGCGGCTTCTCGACCGGGATACCGAGCATCACCTTGGTCGCTATGTCGATAAAATTGATTTTGAGCACTTTTGACACAAACGGGAAACTACGGCTTGCACGAAGATTACACTCAATCACCTTGATGTCATTGTTTTTTGCAAGGAACTGAATGTTGAACGGTCCGGAAATATTGAGAGCCTTGGCTATCTGAGACGATACTTTCTTGATGCGGCGCATGGTCTCAACATAGAGTTTCTGCGGCGGGAACTGAATGGTAGCGTCGCCGGAGTGCACGCCGGCGTATTCTATATGCTCGCTTATGGCGTAAACCTTAATCTCACCGTTCTGAGCAACCGCGTCCATCTCGATCTCTTTGGCATTCTGAATAAACTCTGACACAACGACCGGATGCTGCTTGCTCACATTGGCGGCAAGACGGAGGAACCGCTCAAGCTCGTCGGGATTGGAGCAAACGTTCATCGCCGCGCCACTGAGAACATAGCTCGGACGCACGAGCACCGGGAAGCCAACCTCATCGATAAACTTGTTGATATCCTCGAAACTGGTCAGCTCTCTCCATCTGGGCTGATCGATACCGAGGCGGTCAAGCATTGCCGAGAATTTATTTCTGTCCTCCGCATTGTCGATGCTCTTTGCGGTAGTGCCGAGAATATTGACACCACGTTCATCAAGACGGGTCGCGAGGTTGTTGGGAATCTGTCCGCCTACCGAGAGAATTACTCCGTGAGGTGTTTCCATATCAAGGATATCCATCACCCTCTCGAATGTGAGCTCGTCAAAGTAAAGACGGTCACACATATCGTAGTCGGTGGATACTGTTTCAGGATTATAGTTGATCATCACCGATCTCCAGCCCTCTTTCTTTACTGTAAGCAGAGCGTTTACCGAGCACCAGTCAAACTCAACGGAGCTGCCTATGCGGTAAGCACCGCTGCCAAGCACCACAATGGAACGGTGGTCATGCAGATATGTGATGTCGTTTTCACTACCGTTGTATGTTAGATACAGATAGTTTGTCTGCGCGGGATATTCTGCCGCGAGAGTATCTATCTGCTTGACAACCGGCACGATACCGAGACCCTTGCGGTATTCTCTCACTTTGAGATTATATTTCTCGGCATTGTTTTTCATCTCGCTCTTGAATATAGAGCGTGCAACCTGAAAATCGCTGAAGCCCTGTTCCTTGGCAAGACGGAGAAGGTCTGCGGGCAGATCTTCAAGACTATTGAAATCCTGAAGAAGATGAGATGTGGTGACAATATTCTGGAGACGATACAGGAACCAGCGGTCAATCTTGGTGAGTTCATGAATCTTATCTACCGAGTAGCCCTTTTCGAGTGCGCTTGCGATCACGAATATACGCTTGTCGGTGGGTTCGGCGAGAGCCTTGTCAATATCTTCCACGGCAATCTCCTTGTTGCCGGTGAAACCGTGCATTCCCTGACCGATCATGCGCAGACCCTTCTGAATCACCTCCTCAAAAGTTCTGCCGATAGCCATAACCTCGCCTACGCTCTTCATTGAAGAACCGATTTCGCGACGAACACCATGGAATTTACCGAGATCCCAACGCGGTATCTTACAAACTATATAGTCAAGAGCCGGCTCGAAGAACGCGCTTGTTTCTTTAGTCACACTGTTCTTAAGATCAAACAATCCGTAACCGAGACCGAGTTTCGCCGCAACGAAAGCGAGAGGATAGCCGGTGGCTTTGGATGCGAGGGCGGATGAGCGGCTGAGACGTGCGTTAACCTCAATGACGCGATAGTCCATCGACTGCGGATCAAAGGCATACTGCACGTTACATTCACCCACAATGCCGATATGGCGGATGATTTTGATAGCTAGTTTGCGGAGGTAGTGGTAATCCTCGTTGGTCAGTGTCTGGGAAGGAGCGACAACTATACTCTCACCGGTATGGATGCCGAGCGGGTCGAAGTTCTCCATGTTGCAGACTGTTATACAGTTGTCAAAGCGGTCACGCACCACCTCATATTCAACCTCTTTCCATCCCTTGAGTGATTTTTCAACAAGTACCTGAGGTGAGAATGAAAGCGCTTTTTCAGTCAGGGCAATAAGCTCCTGCTCGTTGTCGCAGAAACCGCTGCCAAGACCGCCGAGCGCATATGCCGCGCGGACAATAACCGGAAATCCGAGACGGTTTGCTGCTTCAAGTGCATCAGGCACAGAGCTGACTGCCTCGCTCTTGATTGTCTTGATATCTATTTCATCCAGTTTCTTTACAAACAGCTCACGGTCTTCAGTATCCATGATAGCCTGCACGGGAGTGCCGAGCACTTTCACGCCATATTTTTCAAGAACTCCGCTTCGATAAAGCTCCACGCCACAGTTGAGCGCGGTCTGTCCGCCGAAAGCAAGCAGAATGCCGTCCGGCTTCTCGCGGGCGATAACCTTTTCTACAAAGTAAGGGGTGACAGGCAGGAAATAAATCTTGTCGGCAAAACCGTCAGAGGTCTGCACCGTGGCGATATTGGGATTGATGAGAACGGTAGAGATACCTTCCTCTTTCATTGCCTTGAGTGCCTGAGAACCGGAGTAGTCAAACTCTCCCGCCTCACCGATTTTGAGAGCTCCGCTGCCAAGAAGCAGCACTTTTTTTATTTCGCTATTAACATTTGTAGCCATATCTTGAATTGTGAGGTAGGTTAGAGTAATTTAATAAAATCGTCAAAAATAAATTCGGTATCCTTGGGACCGCTGCTTGCCTCGGGATGGAACTGAGCGGAGAAATAGGGCTTGGTTTTGTGGCGGATACCCTCGTTTGTGCCATCATTCATGTTCACAAACATAGGCTCCCACTCCTGCGGCAGAGTGGTGGAATCCACCGCATAGCCATGATTCTGGGAGGTAACGAAGCAATTGTCGGTACCTACTTTTCTCACCGGTTGGTTGTGGCTTCTGTGACCGTATTTGAGCTTGTAGGTCTTAGCTCCAGCCGCCTTGCTGAGAAGCTGATTGCCCATGCATATTCCGCAGATTGGCTTTCCGGTTGTCATAGCCTTGCGGATATTCTCTACCGTTTTTTCAGCCATATCTGGATTGCCGGGACCGTTTGAGATAAAGAGACCGTCGTAGGGAATTGTATTGAAGTCATAATCCCAGGGTACAAGCACCACTTTGACTCCACGGCGAACCAGACAGCGGATAATATTATGCTTCACACCACAATCTACAAGCACGACAGTCTTGTCACCACTGCCAAATTCATGCACCTTGTCGGTACTCACCTTTGCTACAAGATTCTCCTTATTGGGGTCATAAAACTCAACATCATCGCATCCCTCAACAATAATCTTACCGAGCATGGATCCTTTTTCGCGAAGATGCTTGGTGAGCGCGCGGGTATCTATACCGTAAATGCCTGGGATTTTCTCTTCCTGAAGCCACTGGGCGAGAGAGCGGTCAGCCTGCCAGTGCGAGTGGTCAAAACTATAATCCTGAGCAATGATAGCGCGGGCGTGGATATGGTCGCTCTCGTAGTATTCGCTCACATCATCTTTTTCTCTTTTCGGGGGAACGCCGTAATTACCTAAAAGCGGGTATGTCGTAACTAGAATCTGCCCTTCGTATGAGGGATCGGTAAGGCTTTCAGGATAACCGGTCATAGCGGTATTGAATACTACCTCACCGGCTGTTGAGGCTTCATAGCCAAACGATTTACCTTCAAATCGGGTGCCATCTTCAAGAATGAGGGTGGCGCGTTTTGTATTTTGCATGCGATAGAATTGAGATGATGTTTATCAATGTCGGTCTCCAGGATTTCTATCGTGAAAACCGTGCAAAGATAATTAAAATCCCCGATATAATATTAATCTGCATAAAAATTCCTCTCCGAGTACCCATTCTACCACTCGCAGAAGAGTCCGAGGATTTATATATGCCCAACTCTAAACAATCCGGGGTGCTGACGCATTATTAAGTATAGAATAATAACGCATAAACATATTGTCATGAAAACAGTAAAAGACACTCTGCTGCAGCGCCGCAGCATTCGCCGCTACGAGCGCGAGCCAATTCCTCAGAAAACAATGGATCTCATATACGAGGCCATAAGAAATACTCCGACAAGCTATAACGGTCAGCAATTCTCTGTGATTGACGTGACCGATCAGGAAATGAAAGAGAAGATATATGAGCTGACCTCACAGAAGCAGATCAAGACCTGCAACCATTTTCTCGTTTTCTGCGCCGATTTCCATAAAATCAAGGTGATAGCCGAAGAGAAAAAAATTGATTTCCCGGAGTTTCAGAAAACGCTTGACGGGGTGATTGTCGGCACTGTAGATGCAGCTCTCGCGATGATGAGCGCCGTTGTGGCCGCCGAATCCGCCGGACTCGGCACCTGCTGCATAGGCTATACACGCACTGCTGCTCCTGAGGAAGTAAGCCGTCTGCTCAACCTGCCGCTGGACACATATATAGTATGCGGACTCGCGCTCGGCATACCACGTGAAATGCCGGATCTCAAACCCAAGCAACCCATGCCGCTCGTTATTCACTCAAACACATACTCCGAAGAGGGGCTCAAGCAAGCTCTTATAGATTACGACAAGGAGATCGAGCACTACAACGAGACCCGCGCGGGCTCTAAAACCACCAACGACTGGGCGGAGCATATGGTCAACTACTACCGCATGGCGATGGATTACAATATGCTCGATGCTGTGCGTCGCAGAGGTTTCGACGTCATCAGCTGACAAAAAACATCTACAATACTTTACCCTTTCATCCCGGTGATGGAAGGGCAATTCTATTATATCCCGATACCTGTTTTCATATCTCCGATTTGGCAAGACGCAGGATCCTATCGACAAAGACTGACTTTGCCGCCGTGTAGCCGTCACGATCATATTTATATTCCGGCAGCAGACTCATCTTCAAACTCTCATATTCACTCGCAGCCTCAGCATAAGATAGGAGATAATCACGAAACTTAATCTCAGAATCATCACCATATCGGTGACAATGGATATGAAACACCTTCTCCGCATACCCCTCCGGAGTATAACCCTTATTGAAACTCATACGTGTCGGTGATTCATTCATGCATATATAACCATGTGACTCCATGCGACACTTTAAAGCTGCCATATCCACCTCAGGAGGAATCAACACAAGAATATCCACAATAGGCTTAGCCATAATGCCGGGGATAGCCGTACTGCCTATATGAGTGATTGTCACCCGTATATCGCCCAGCAATCTCTCCAGGCAATCAATCTCCTCCGCAGCCCACTGCCGCCATACCGGTCGGTGCTCCACCAGCTCTATCGGAAACAACCTCCACAGTTCCTCTAGACTCATCTCACACAACTTCCTATCCATAAGCGCAAAAAAAATCCTCCCAAAGTTAATAAAAGTTCACCCCCATACAACCATAATTATCTCAGTTTCATAAATAATAGTATAACTTCAACGATGGAACGGCTACCGGAATCAACCGACTGTATCACCCAATCCATCCTTGAAAATTTATTCGTAATAATAAAAAACAAAAAATCCGGGGATTCACATCTCCGGATTTCTTGCGCTTCAGGATGGGCTTGAACCAACGCCCCCCTGATTAACAGTCAGGTGCTCTAACCAACTGAGCTACTGAAGGGGGAAATGCAACGCCCCTCCGGGCTTTTGCGTTGCAAAATTTTTAGTTTGGATGCATTTTGTAAAAATTAAATCTTTTTTTATATTTGCAATAAAATATGAACACATGAATAGATTCTTATATTTCTTTTTTTCCCTTCTAAGCTGCTTAAATATTTTGGCTCAGAATGACATCACCAAATTTATGGGTATCCCTGTAGATGGCACTGAGAAAGAGATGATTAAAAATCTAAAAGCTAAAGGGTTTAAATATTCACGTGTTGATTCTAAACCATTATTAAAAGGACGTTTTAATGGTGTAGATGTGGATATTTTTATTTCAACAGAAAAAGGGAAAGTTGCGAGGATTATTATATGTGATCAAGTTCGATTTAATGAAGGAGATATAAAACTCAGATTTAATGAATTGTGCAAGCAGTTTGAGAATAATGAGAATTATGTAGCTTTAGATAAGTTTGTTATTCCTGAAGAAGAAGACATTTCTTACGAAATATTGGTTAATTCAAAACGATTCGAAGCCGTTTACTACCAACTGCCAGAAAAAGATGTATTCAAAGATATTAGTTCAAATATCATTGATGATATTACTTATAATATTCAATCCAAATATTCGACTCCATCTGAAGAGATGGAAAAAGAGATAGAAGATACTTATTGTTATAGGATTGCTGAAATGATACGCCATAAAGTTGTATGGTTTATGATTTCAGAATCTTATGACAAATATTACATTACAATGTTTTACGATAATGAGTTGAATCGTGCGCACGGAGAAGAATTATAAATGATTTTGCAATTAACTTATATGACAAACCCAACACTCAAAACCCCAATAGACCCTATTCTCTATGATTGGATAGACACTATACCAGTAAACATACAACAAAGACCTCAATTAATGGATTTCTTAATGAGGATATGTCATCGCATATATAAGGGGATAAACCGCAACTCTAACATTAATCCATTTTATAAGATTATCGAATTGCTGAGTCAAGAAAAATTAGAATTTTGGCATCTTCAAACAATTAACGAATATTACAATTTTGATATAATTCATCATCTTACTAATGGTAATATTGGTGAAAAGTATGTTGGTCACCCTTGCCATAATGAGGAGGAATTACGAATTGCCTTAAGTCAAAAGAATAACATCACTAATAAAAACACTCTTACCAACATCCTTTCTAATATTGTATAGAAATGGGATAGAATAAATCTAAATTAGTGTTATTGCCACCGATTTAGAGTAAATATAGTAGGTATTTCACAAAAAATCCGGGGATTCACATCTCCGGATTTCTTGCGCTTCAGGATGGGCTTGAACCAACGACCCCCTGATTAACAG
>CAMWUZ010000028.1 GCA_947177595.1 uncultured Porphyromonadaceae bacterium
ATATAGAACTCAATGAAAAGGGTCAAGTTGTCAAAATTAACTCTGAAGAGGATGGAGAAATCACTGGAGAAATCACTTTTGAGTATGGCGACTTCAGTCGCTCAACTAAATTTAATGCTGTGATGAGATACCGAAATTGGTACGAAGGTGACTTTGATATTTATCTGCAACTGGATGAGCATGGATTTGTCACTTATGCTTTAGAAATAAATCTTCCAGAACGTCCGGAAGATAGACACAGAGATTGGGAGTTTGAATATAATTCGGACGGTCAGATGACCCGAATGAGAATTTATACACATGATGATGACGGTGACGAATTCAGAATTAATTACAAGAATGGAGATATTACTAATGTCGCTGAGATAATTGCAGGAGAAACGGAGTATAATTACATTATCAACTATACCAATTCTAAATTCAGTGAACCCGTTCCAAATAAAGGTGGTATAATGTTATTGGATGAGGCTTTTGAAATTTATATTACAGAAATGGAACCTGCTTATTGGGCCGGAATGCTTGGGAAAGCAACTAAAAATCTTCCAATGGGTATAACATATGACTATGACGACTATGAAGAGTATTACTGGGAATTCAATTCCAATCAACTTCCTATCAAATTCTATGATTCCAAGGAGTGTTTAGAGGATAATCGTCCGGATGTTGTATTCCACTGGAGATAATATTTCAGTTATCTAATTTATAGATCCCCGAGGTGGTTGTCCCGTCTCGGGGAATTTTTTTATAATTTTCGGGCTTAGCCAAGTGGGGAATGTCATGTCAGGGTGCAATGATGCGCGACGGAGATGCGCTCGAGGTTGAAAACCCCAACCAAGCAAAGTAGGGACATGATGAATCATGTCCGCCTCAGCCACCTCAGCAGCATTGCCTTCTTGTAAGGACATAAGATTTATTTTATAATTTTGTATGAATATCCATTTTTTTATGTAATTTTGTTCCCCGAATCAATGACTAAATTCAACACCACACATTATAATAATAGGCGCAGTTTTTAGTTTAATTAGATAACGGTTTACTTTTAACTGAAAATTAGGACAATAAGATGGATAATGATAACACCCAAAATATTGTTGTAGACTTCGCCAAGCCTGAGCACGCGGTTCACTCCGAGCGTATTTGCACTCTAATATATGAATCGGCTCTGCAGCGCGGAACAGGAATAGCACGCCGCTCACCGGACTATATCTCCGCAAAAATTACCGGAGGTAAGGCTGTTGTGGCTCTTGACGGGGATAAACTAATTGGGTTCAGCTATATAGAATGTTGGGGACACGGCGATTTTGTAGCCACCTCCGGTCTTATCGTTGACCCTGAGTACCGCCACCACGGATTGGCAGCCCGCATCAAGGAGAAGACATTTGAACTCGCGCGCATGAGATTTCCGTTCGCCAAGATATTCAGTATCACCACTTCACTGCCGGTGATGAAGCTGAACAGCCGCATGGGCTACCGTCCTGTCACTTTTTCCGAACTTACCGACGACGAGGAATTCTGGCAGGGTTGTCAAGGGTGCAAGAACTATGATATTTTGCAGAGAAACAACCGCCGTATGTGCCTCTGCACCGGCATGCTGTATGACCCTGCCGCCCCGGTGGAAAAGCCTTCGGAATCCACCCCTTACAAAATGCTGATAAAAAACAAAATCAGCAAATTACTCCATCTCAAGAAATAATAAAAAACCTACTATATGGAACAGAAAAAGAAAGTGCTCCTCGCCTTCAGCGGCGGACTCGATACATCTTTCGCAGTAAAATATCTCAGTGAAGACCTCGGATATGAGGTTCACACAGCCATAGCAAACACAGGAGGCTTCTCTGATGAAGAACTCACCGTTATTGCTGACAAGGCTAAAAGACTCGGCGCGGCTTCACACACCACTCTCGATGTCACCAAGGACTATTACGACAAGAGCATCAAATATATGATTGCCGGCAATGTGCTCAGAAACGGCACATATCCTATCAGTGTGTCATCCGAGCGTATCTTCCAGGCTATCGCAACTATCGAGCACGCCAAGAAAATCGGAGCGCAGGCTGTGGCTCACGGTTCAACCGGTGCAGGAAACGACCAGGTGCGTTTCGACCTCACTTTCCAGATTCTCGCTCCGGAAATCGAAATCATCACCCCTACCCGCGACATGACTCTCACCCGCGAGTATGAAATCAACTATCTCAAGGAGCATGGCTATGAGGCTGACTTCAAGAAGATGGAATACTCTATCAACAAAGGTCTCTGGGGCACCAGCATCGGCGGCAAGGAAACACTCAAATCGGAGCAGACACTGCCTGAGAGCGCATATCCCAGCCAGATAACAGCTACCGAGCCGGAGAGCCTCAAACTCACATTCACTCAGGGTGAACTCACCGGAGTGAACGGCAAGGAATATACCGACCGCATCGCGGCTATACGCGCCGTTGAGGCTATCGGCGCCAAATTCGGCATAGGCAGAGATATGCATATCGGTGACACCATTATCGGCATCAAGGGCAGAGTTGGTTTCGAAGCAGCCGCTCCCATTCTTATCATCGCCGCACACAAGATGCTCGAAAAGCATACCCTTACCAAATGGCAGCAGTACTGGAAAGACCAGGTAGGCACCTGGTACGGAATGTTCCTGCACGAAGCACAGTACCTTGAGCCTGTGATGAGAGATATGGAGGCTATGCTCGAATCATCGCAGAGAAATGTGACCGGCACTGTGGAAATTCTTCTTCGCCCCTACACCTACACACTTGTCGGAGTGGATTCACCTTTCGACCTGATGAAAACAGACTTCGGCGAATATGGCGAGGTAAACAAAGCATGGAGCGCCGACGATGTTAAAGGATTCACCAAAATCCTGGGTAACCAGATGAAGATTTATCACAACGTTCAGAAACGCAACGGCAAAGCGGAATGAAAGTAGGAATAATCGGAGGCGCAGGCTACACAGCAGGTGAGCTGATTCGTCTGCTCATAAACCATCCTGAGGTGGAGATAGCCTTTGTTCACTCCACCAGCAATGCAGGCAACCCGATAACCGCGGTGCATGGCGGACTGCTCGGAGAAACCGACCTCAAATTCAGCGACACCCATCCGCTCAATGATATAGATGTGCTGTTTCTTTGCTCCGGACACGGGCAGAGCACCGCATTCTGGGCAGAAAACCCTCTGCCGGAACACCTCAAGGTCATTGACCTCGCACAGGACTACCGCGACGAGTCAAACGACTATGTGTACGGTCTGCCGGAAGTCAACCGCGGACGAATTGAAAACGCCCGCCTGATCGCCAATCCCGGTTGCTTCGCAACAGCCATACAGCTCTCGCTGCTGCCGCTCGCCAATGCCGGAAAAATCAACTCACCGGTGCAGATTACCGGAATAACCGGCTCCACAGGGGCTGGTGTAAAACCCGGAAGCACAACACATTTCAGCTGGAGAGCCGACAATCTATCGGTTTATAAAGCCTTCAACCACCAGCACCTTGCCGAGATTAGCCGCACTCTATCCAGATTGCAGCCAGGTGAACCGATAGAACTGAACTTCGTGCCCGTGCGCGGCAATTTTGCCAGAGGAATCTTCGTAATGGCATGGCTTGACTCAGACCTTACCGAAGAGGAGGCTAAAAAACTTTATTCGGACTATTACGCTGACGAACCCTTTACACATATCGCACCCGGCGCAGTAGATCTCAAGCAAGCGGTCAACACGAACAAAGCCATTATCGGCGTGGAGAAGCACGGCAACAAACTGCTTATAACAACTGCAATCGACAACCTTCTCAAAGGAGCAAGCGGACAGGCGGTTCAGAACCTAAATATCGTCTGCGGACTGGAGGAGCATACCGGACTGAATCTCAAACCCTCAGCATTCTGATAATATCCATATATTCTCAATCATGGAACTTTTCGATGTCTATTCGTTATATGATATAGAGCCTGTTTCAGGAAAAGGCTCGTACGTTTATACCGCCGACGGCACGGAATATCTTGACCTTTATGGCGGTCATGCGGTCATATCTATCGGTCACGCTCACCCTAAATATGTGAAGGCGATAGCGAATCAGGTTGCAAAACTCGGATTCTATTCCAACTCGGTGCAGAATTCTCTTCAGAAAACCCTTGCCGATAAACTTGGAAAAATCACCGGCTATCCCGACTATCAGCTGTTTCTCTGCAACTCCGGCGCCGAAGCCAATGAGAATGCCATGAAACTGGCAAGTTTCGTAACCGGAAGAAAAAAGATACTCGCATTCTCAAAAGCGTTTCACGGCAGGACAAGCGGAGCGGTGGCGGCTACCGACAATCCCAAAATAGTTTCGCCATTCAATGCCACTCCCAATGTGGAATTTGCTCCGCTCGGCGATATAGCCGCTGTTGAAAAGGCATTGTCAACACGCGAATTCGCAGGAGTGATAATCGAAGGCATTCAGGGTGTTTCCGGAATACACGAACCGGGAGACAACTTTCTGCGTCAACTGCGCAACGTATCAAAAGAGTACGGCACACTGCTGATTCTCGATGAGATTCAGAGCGGCACAGGTCGCACCGGCAAATATTTTGCTCACCAGCACTCCGGCATCAAGCCTGATATCATCACCATGGCAAAAGGTATAGCCAACGGTTTTCCGATGGGCGCTGTTCTCATCTCTCCGGTCATCAAACCGGTGAAAGGTATGCTTGGCACAACCTTCGGCGGCAACCACCTTGCTTGCGCCGCAGCTATCGCGGTTGCAGACGTTATGGCAGAAGAAAATCTTATACAGAATGCCGCCGAGATAGGCGAATATCTTATTTCCGAACTCAAAAAGATTCCCGGACTGGTCGAAGTGCGCGGCAGAGGACTCATGATAGGTGTTGAAATTGAGGGCGATGCATCCGCATTGCGCAAGCAGCTCCTTTTCGAGCACAATATCTTTACCGGCGGAGCGGGAGTACACACTGTGCGCCTTTTGCCCGCACTCTGCATCACCAAAGAGCAAGCCGAGCGTTTCCTCAAAGAATTTAAAAGTGTGGTCAATCAAAAATCCGCGTAATGAAAAAGTTTACAACCGTTGCTGACATCGGCGACCTTCACGCGGCAGTTGCCGAAGCAAGGAAAATAAAGGAAAACCGCTTTGCATACAAGCATCTCGGCGAGAACAAGACATTGCTGATGCTCTTTTTCAACTCCAGCCTGCGCACCCGTCTGAGCACACAGAAAGCGGCTATGAACCTCGGCATGAACGTTATGGTGCTTGATGTGAATCAGGGTGCATGGAAACTTGAAACAGAGCGCGGGGTGATTATGGACGGTGACAAAGCCGAACATCTGCTTGAAGCCATCCCGGTCATGGCAAGCTACTGCGATATTATCGGAGTGAGATCATTTGCCGGACTCGTAAACAAAGAGGAAGACTATACTGAAAAAGTGCTTTCTCAGTTTATCAAGTATTCAGGTAAGCCGGTATTCAGTATGGAAGCGGCTACAGGTCATCCTCTGCAGGCATTTGCCGACATTATCACAATTGAAGAGCATAAAACCAAAGAGCGCCCCAAAGTGGTGCTCACCTGGGCTCCTCATCCACGAGCTTTGCCACAGGCTGTGCCCAATTCATTCGCTCAGTGGAGCGTTGCCGCCGGCTATGATGTGGTGATCACCCATCCGCGCGGATATGAACTTTCTCCGGAATTTACAGCCGGAGCGACTATCGAATACGACAGAGACGAGGCATTTGACGGTGCTGATTTCGTATATGCCAAAAACTGGTCGGCTTTCAATGACGCCGATTACGGAAAAATTCTCTCCACCGACCGCACATGGACCGTGGATGAAGCTACTATGGCTAAGACAGACAATGCATTCTTCATGCACTGTCTGCCGGTGCGCCGCAACATGATTGTTACCGATGATGTAATCGAGTCACCCAGGAGCCTTGTTATTCCCGAAGCGGCAAACAGAGAGATTTCCGCCCAGACAGTTCTCAAACGAATGCTTGAAACAAACAGATGATTACCGTAGTTAAAATCGGTGGAAATGTGGTGGATAATCCAGAGGCGCTGAGCCGGTTCGTGGATGATTTCGCCGCGATGGAAGGTCCGAAGATACTTGTGCACGGCGGAGGCAAGGAAGCCACCCGTCTGAGCGCGCGCCTCGACATACCCACCACAATGATAGAAGGACGGCGAGTGACAACCCGCGAGACTCTGGATGTTGTGACGATGGTGTATGCCGGACTGATCAACAAGCGGATTGTGAGCGCGCTTCAGAGCCGCGGCTGCAATGCCATAGGGCTCTCTGGAGCCGACGGCAATATCATACCCGCGACCAGACGCCCGGCTACTCCTATTGACTATGGTTTCGTTGGCGACATCGACGCGGCTAAAATCAATACCGATTTTCTTGCCACGCTGCTCAATAGCGGCATAGTGCCGGTATTCTGTGCGATAATGCACGACGGTGCAGGCTCACTGCTCAACTGCAATGCCGATTCAGTTGCCTCTGCAGTTGCTGTAGCAGCAAGCCGCATAGCTCCCGCACGTCTGATTTTCTGCTTTGAGAAAGACGGTGTTCTCACCGATGTTGATAACCCCGATTCACTCATAGAATCAGTCACCCGAGAATCTTATAGCATACTCAAAAATGACGGAGTTGTAAACAAAGGTATGATTCCAAAAATCGACAATGCCTTTGCCGCCATTTCGCAAGGCGTATCTTCCGTAACCATCAAACATTCCGACAATCTCCTGAACGACAGAGGCACAACCATTACCGAATGACCGACTCCGCCATACAACTACTCAGCCGACTGATCGCCACTCCTTCAATTTCACGCGAAGAGAGCGGAACTGCCGATATTATATATGAGTGGCTTAAGGAGAGAGGCGTTGACCCGAAACGGCATCATAATAATGTATGGGCTGTTGCTCCCGGATATGACCCGGCGAAGAAAACGCTGCTGCTGAACAGTCACCACGACACCGTGCGCCCGGCAAGCGGATACACGCGCGACCCATTTAAACCGGATATTGAAAACGGCTGTCTATACGGTCTCGGCAGCAATGATGCCGGTGCATCTGCAGTATGCCTCGCATCAGTTTTCTGCGAACTAATCCGTAACCCTCTCCCCTACAACCTCATCCTTGCCCTAACCGCCGAAGAAGAGGTTACGGGCGAGAAAGGCATGAGAGCCGTTCTGCCTCACATTGAAGAAAAAGGCTACAGGATAGATATGGGCATAGTGGGAGAACCTACATCTCTGCAACCGGCAGTTGGAGAGCGCGGACTTGTAGTGCTCGATTGCACGGCGAGAGGCAAATCCGGTCATGCCGCCCGCGGCGAAGGAATCAATGCCATATACAAGGCTGTTGATGACATAAACATTCTGCGCAATTTCAAATTTGAAAAAGAATCGGAGCTGCTCGGACCGATTTCCGTGACTGTAACACAGATAAATGCAGGAAAGCAGCACAATGTAGTGCCGGACGAATGCAATTTTGTGGTTGACGTGCGCACCACCGACGCTTATTCAAATGAAGAAACTGTAGAAATACTCCGCGATGCCATCAGCTCGGAGGCAAATCCCCGCTCTACCCGGCTGAGAGCCAACGCGATTCCGGCAGACCATCCTTTGGTAGAAATCTGCAGAGAGCTGGGAATGACACCGTTTGTATCACCCACCATGAGCGACATGGCGGTGATGAACGGCTTCCCGATACTTAAAATAGGTCCCGGGGACTCGTCAAGAAGTCACACAGCCGATGAATTCATCAGACTCGATGAGATTTCTGCCGGTATAGAAACATACATGAATATATTAAAACGCTTGAAATGAAACTTTGGAGCAAAGGCTTTGAGCCGGACAAAATGATAGAGGAATTTACCGTTGGCGCTGACCGCGAACTTGACATGAAACTCGCCAGATACGATGTTCAGGGTTCAATGGCGCATATCAGGATGCTTGAAAGTATCGGTCTGCTAACCAAAGACGAACTCACAACTCTTCTTGCCGCGCTTGAGGATATAGCGCAGATGATTGAGCGTGGCGAGTTTACGATAGAGCCCGGTGTGGAAGATGTTCACTCGCAGGTGGAATTTCTTCTCACCAAACGCCTCGGCGATACCGGCAAAAAGATTCACAGCGGACGCTCACGCAATGATCAGGTGCTTGTTGACCTGAAGCTCTTTCTGCGCGATGAGCTGAAAAAGACAGTCGAAAGCGTTAATCATCTCTTCGAGCGTCTTCAGCATCTGAGCGAAGAGCATAAGGATGTGCTGATGCCGGGCTACACGCATCTGCAGATAGCGATGCCCTCATCTTTCGGGCTATGGTTCGGCGCATACGCAGAGGCACTTGTGGATGATATGCAGTTTTTAGCAGCCGCGTACAATATCGCCAATCAGAACCCGCTCGGATCCGCCGCCGGATATGGGTCCTCCTTCCCGCTCAACCGCACAATGACAACCGAGTTACTCGGCTTCGAGACCATGCACTATAATGTTGTTGCAGCGCAGATGAGCCGAGGCAAAACAGAGCGTGCCGTCGGGATGGCGATCGCCGCTATCGCTTCCACTCTCGGCCGCTTCGCTATGGATGTGTGCATGTGGATGTGCCAGAACTTCGGCTTCATCTCTTTCCCTGACGAACTAACCACCGGCTCAAGCATTATGCCGCACAAAAAGAATCCCGATGTATTCGAGATTATGCGCGGCAAGTGCAACCGGCTCCAGTCTATACCTAACGAAATCGCCCTCCTCACCGCCAATCTTCCACTCGGCTATAACCGCGACCTGCAGCTTCTAAAGGATATAATTTTCCCGGCTACTGCAGAACTGCGCTCGTGCCTCGAGATGTGTGATTTCATGCTCGCCCATATCCGCGTGAAAGACAATATTCTCGATGACCCGAAATATAACTACCTCTTCACTGTGGAGGATGTGAACCGCCTCGCGCTCAACGGCATGCCCTTCCGCGAGGCATACCGCACGGTAGGTATGCAGGTGCAGAACGGCGAATATACGCCCACCAAATCTGTTCACCACACTCACGAAGGTTCAATCGGCAACCTCTGCACCGACAAGATAGCCGAGAAAATGCAAGCTGTCATGAACCGCATCAAATAATGGGAATCGGAATACACAAAATATTATCCGCAATAGGATTACACTGCATACCATCAGATAATCGAACCAAACTTGCGGCTAAGAATATTGGAGTGGGGATAGTTGCCAGATGCGCGGCTATTCTCATCTCTTTCTTTTGTGTTCCTGTCACTCTCGACTACCTCAATGAATATGAGTACGGAATCTGGCTCACGCTGAACTCTATCCTGTCGTGGATATTCATAATGGATGTAGGAATCAACAGCGGACTACGCACAAAACTCACAGAGGCAATATCCGGAAAAGACTTCCATACCGCAAAAGGATATATCACCACAGCGTTTATTTCCCTAACGGCTATTATCACAACCGTATGCATAATATTCTGTTCTGTATCTCCATTCATTAACTGGTATGGATTGCTGAATGTGAATGCCGCCAGTGTACCGGATCTGGGATTAATAATGAATTGGTGCGTTATTCTTGTGGGCATAGGTTTTATTTTCCGTCTTGTTGGCGTAGTCTATTTGTCGCTCCAGCTACCAGCCGTAAACGAGTCGCTCAACTGCATATCGAGTTTAATATCGTTCGTGCTCATTTATCTGTTGTCAAAATCAGCAACAGCAGGATCCCTGCTCTATGTAGCCGTTATATTTACAGCCTCTCCCGCTGCTGTGTATCTGATTGCTTGTATAGTAACTTTCATTCAGAAACGTCACTTGATGCCCGAACCAAGATATGCCCGACGTGAATACCTCAGCCCGGTGGTTTCTCTCGGATTTAAATTCTTTATCCTCCAGATTACAGGCATCGTTCTCTTCATGACATCCAATCTTATCATATCGCGCTGGTTCGGTCCCGAAGAAGTGACACCATACGGGATTGCCTTCAAATATACTTCTCTGCTGACAACGAGTTTCACTATATTACTCGTTCCCTTTTGTTCGGCAGTGACAGATGCACTTGCAAAAGGAGATTATATGTGGATAAAAAAGACTGTAAAAAGACTGAATATTATTTGGTTATGGAGCCTTTTTGCCGGTATAATACTGACCGTCGTATCTCCATTTGCATACAAAATATGGATTGGGAGTGATACCGGTATAAGTTTTTATCTGACTTGCGCCTGCGCATTATATTCATGCATTTATAACCTGACAAATATCTATTCCCATATTCTCGCCGGAACAGGCAAGCTGACCCTGCAGGTTTCGGTCGCCGTCATACAGGCGATACTGTTCATACCGCTTGCTCTGGTTATGAGCAGGTCTATCGGTGTCGTCGGGGTACCGGTTGCTCTGACCGTCATTCTGTTAATCGGTAATTTCATCCCTGTTGTACAGATTCGGAAAATTGTCAACCGCACCGCATCCGGAATCTGGATCCGTTAGCTTTGCAGATAAATGATGCCGTATAAGAAACATAGGAAACCGGGACTCCTTATAATTGACAAGACACAGTATGGATATGTCACCGACACATACAACTGGTGCCTTGAGCTGCGGGACAGATATACCATAACCGTAATCACAGCCGACGAAGGAAACAGGAGAATTGAAACTCAGGGAGTGAAAGTAATTTATGTCCCATTTGTAGGAATATGCTTCTTACTCAGAGGGGTGCTGTTTATTACAACATGTCTGTTACAGATATTTAAACAGCGAAAACGTACAATAATAGTTGAGCATTTCAAAGGATGCTCCATACTTCCGTGTCTATGCGGCAAAAAAAACATGATAATGGATGTGAGAACCCTCTCTATTGACAGTGACAAGGATATCCGCAATAGGTTTGACAACAGGATAAGACGCGATGGCAGCAAATTTGAAAAAGTAACAGTCATATCACAAGGAGTTAAGGATAAACTTGGATTGAATAATACTTTTATTTTGCCATTAGGATACAAAGTTTCCCCATCGCGCCCGAAAAACTATAAGGAGGAGATGAATATCCTATATGTAGGCACACTCGGACACCGAAATATCCATGAAATGATAGAAGGGATCGGTATGTTTCATAAAAAGCATCCGGAAGAAAGCCTTACGATTGATATTGTGGGTGACGGAATAGGTGGAGATTTTTCCAAACTCGAGTGTTGTGCAAAAAAATGGGGATTGGACAAATATATCCGCTTTCATGGATTCATACACACGTCATTGCTTTCTCCTTTCTTTGACAAATGCAATGTCGGCATAACTTACGTTCCACTTACTGAATACTATGACCATCAGCCCCCTACCAAAACCTATGAATACATAGGCGCGGGACTGTTTTGCATAGCTACCGGCACACAGGCAAACAAAGATATAATCCGGGAATCAAACGGTATTGTGATTCAGGACAATCCGGAAAGTCTATGCGAAGGATTAGAACAATTTATAAGAAAGAGAGAAAGTGTTGATGAAAAAAATTTGAGAGACTCCGTAAGTTCAAATTCCTGGCAGAATATTGTAAACCATATCCTGTTTCCTCTGCTAAAAAACAATACCGCAGAAAATTAAAGTATATGAAAGTCTTAATTGTCAATCCCATACTTTCAACAATCGAGAAGCGTGGAGGCAAACACTCACAGCCACCATTGAGCACCACCATGATTCATACTCTCTGCATGGGATTCGTGAATCAAGGTCATGATCTCACACTTGCCACGGCATCTGATTTCAGACCGGAATCACACAACGATGATGACTATCCATATAAAACGCTTTTTTTCCGGGGAAATCTCAAAAGCATCGCCTTACCGGACAGAATACCTTTGTCAATAGAATTTTTCCGGTTTCTAAAGAAAAACCACCGGAACTATGTTTTGATTAGCGTTAGAGAGCTCTTCGAGGTCTATTCGCTTGCCGCCGCCCTCGTTTGCCCACAAAAAACTATTGTGTGGCAAGAAATGACAAGTCATCAGCGGATATTCAAGTCCATCCCCTCCAAATTATGGCACCGTATAATCGTGCCGACGGCTTTCAGAAAAATAATCGGTGTGATACCCCGCAGCTTACGCGCGCGCCGATTCATATCCAAGTACACGGCTAAAGTATCTGATTATATAGTCAACAATCCTGTCAATGGATCTCTCTTTTCTCCAAGTCAGGTCAAGAAGCGGCAGTTAATATCGTATTCACGACTCACTTACAGTAAAGGTATAGATCACATCATACGGAAATTTGCCAAATTCCATGAATTTCCGGGATACGAGGATATTAAACTGGTGATAGCCGGAAGAGGAGAGGCTTCGGAAGATCTGAAACGCCTTGCAGATGAGTTGAATATACGTGACTCGGTGATATTTACCGGTCAGCTGTGGCATCGTGAGCTTGCCACTACCGTAGCAGAATCCATAGCGCTGCTTGTGGCCACCCGCAAAGACCTGAACATGGTGGCAACATCCGAATCATTGTGCGCTTGCACTCCGGTATTGACCAATACAGTTCCTGCCTCAGTTTCCTTTATCGAAAGCAATGAGGTTGGAATTGTGAAAGATGACTGGGATGAACATGATATAAAGACTATCGTTGATAATGCCGATCTGATGTGTAGTCGCTGCCATGACATCCGCTCCACTCTCACGGCAGAATATGCCGTTGGCAAATTCATAGAGGTGAAGCACCACTCCCCGATTACTGCAATTAAATATAGATAAATATCCACTAAATACA
>CAMWUZ010000029.1 GCA_947177595.1 uncultured Porphyromonadaceae bacterium
AACAGTGGGTGACCAATATGCTTCATATGCGCTCTAATCTGGTGAGTACGACCGGTTTCCAGCACGCATTTGACTACCGACGCATAATCAAAGCGCTCGATAATTTCGTAGTGAGTAACAGCGTGTTTACCATAATCGCTGTCGGGAGGAAAGACATCCATCCTGAGCCGATCCTGCAAAGACCGTCCTATATTACCGATTATTGTGCCCTGCGACGGAGTCGGCGCACCCCACACTACCGCCATATATTCTCTCTTAGTGGTCTTATCAAAAAATTGTTTTCCAAGGTTTGTCTTGGCATCGGGAGTCTTGGCAATGACCAGAAGCCCGGAAGTATCCTTATCTATGCGATGAACCAATCCCAGACGAGGATCATTCACATCATAATCTTCTGTATTTCTGAAATGCCACGCCAGTGCATTTACCAAAGTGCCGGTATAATTGCCGTGACCGGGATGAACCACAAGCCCCGCAGGTTTATTCACAACCATGACTGCGTCATCCTCATACACTATATCCAAGGGAATATCCTCAGCCGTGATTTCAAAATCATATCTCGGACGATCCATCACCACACTCACCACATCAAGAGGCTTCACGCGGTAATTAGACTTGACCGGTTTACCGTTTACAAGTACACAGCCCGCATCAGCAGCCTGTTGAACGCGATTTCTCGAGGATTTTTCAAGTCGTGCTACCAGAAATTTGTCAACTCTCAGCAGTTGCTGGCCTTTATCTGCAACAAAACGGAAATGCTCATAAAGACCACTTCCGTCATCCTGTTCCAAATCCTCGCGCTCAAGCTCTTCGGACTCAGCCATATCAATCAAAATAGTTCGAATAATCCACCTCCTCTTGAATGGTGGCATCTGTATTTACTACTGTAGAGTCGCTTGGGGTGTATCCCTCTCCCACATCAAGAGTTATAATAGAGTTGACCGGAATTCTCACGCCGGGAGTCAATGGCACACCATCTCTTGACACTCTGATTACCAAATCTTTATATTCTGAAGGCACTTTAACTGTGCGAATCTGCTTGATACCCAAAGCCTCGAGAACAGAGCGCGCCTGTCGCTCCGAAACATCAGTGAGCATTGGTACAACCACCTGCTTGGGCTCAAATGCGGTGATGGTTAGATATACCACACGACCTTCCTTTACCTTAGTTCCCACTTTAGGATTCTGCTCAACCACTGTGCCCGGGCGAGTCTTTGCATCGTAAACAGAATCGGCAAGCTCAACCTCGAAGCCGGCAGATTCAAGCTGCCCGACAGCGAGCTCATAACTTAGTCCCTTTACCTGCGGAACGGTCTCATACTTGCCATGACTGGTCCATGAATCCAACCATAGCAGCAAAATCCATATGATTATAAATGCAGCTGCCGCAATGAGCCCCAGATTAATCAGCAGGGCTCGGCGGAAAGGATGTGCCTTGGAGACGGTTTGTTTATCTTTAGGTGATTCCACGATATTCTTTTAAAATATTGTGCAAAGTTAACGCATCCTAAAGAATAAACAAAATTCACGTTAAATCACCACGACAATCAGGCGCTAAGCACTATTCCGTGATTCTCAGCCATACGCCTCATATTGAGGATAGCATAGCGCATTCTTCCGAGAGCGGTGTTGATACTCACCCCGGTCGCATCGGCTATCTCCTTGAAACTCATATCCTGATAATAGCGCATTTCGAGAACCTCGCGCTGAGAATCTGGAAGAGCCTCGACGAGACGACGCACATCGTCCTGTATCTGCGTAGCAACTATCGAATCTTCCACGGTGCCTTCGCTAAGTTCCTTTCTATTGAGAAGCAGTCCGTCAGCAGTATCTGATGACACAGTATTGTCGCTCTTCACCTGACGGAAATGGTCAATGATAAGGTTGTGTGCGATCCTTGAGAGCCACGCGCCGAAGCGTCCGCTCTCATTGTATTTGCCTTGTTTTATTGTGGTGATGGCTTTTACAAAAGTTTCCTGAAAAATATCATCCGCTATGTCATTGTCGCGCACATAGGAGTAGATGAAAGAAAAAATACGATTCTCATGGCGCTTGAGCAAGCAGTCAAACGCCTCATTTTTTCCTGCCGCATATTCAGCCACAAGAGCTTCATCAGGCAGATTAGCCAAAGTATGATTCACTGTTCTAAAAATTTACGGTTTAGAGTAGCAGTGTTTCTATAGGCAATTCGTTTTTAGTTAGTAAATTATCAATCCTTATATAAACGCGTTCCGATTGGTAGAAACGCATATCTGATACAAAGGTAGTAATTATTATTGATATTACATACAATTCCTTGATTTTTTTCTCTGTTTTTCTCATTTTTTAGTTTTTAGCCTGCATCTGTCTTGATAGTATAAAAAAAATCGTACCTTTGTCAATCGGTTGGCATCATAGCCAATACAGGTTTCAACTTTTACCAGCTAAGATATTTGATGAACAAGATATTAGTAAGATCATTATCCGGGGCGGTTTATGTAGCGCTCATCGTTTGTTCGCTAATGTTTGGAGGCTCATGGGGGTTTCCTCTGCTCTGTTCGATATTCGCTCTTCTTGCAGTTGCAGAACTTGAAAAGATTGACGCAGACAACTCTCACAGCTCCATTGCTTTGAGATTCATCGATATGGCGGCTGCATTTATACTGGTATTTTTTCCGGCATTAGCAGTGTCTCACCATTCAGAGGTTCTGTTCACATTCGGAATAACCGTTTTGATACTGCTGTTTCTCGTGCGATTCATTTCTCAGTTGTATATCAAGGATGAAAACGCCATTTCGAGTCTCTCCTCCGGATGCATGAGCATTCTGTATGTCGGTCTCCCTCTCAGCTGCATATCAACGATTTCTGTAACTGCAGGCGCATCGGTTGTTCTCACAATGTTCATTATTATATGGATTAACGATACCGGTGCATTCCTGGTAGGCTCATCATTTGGCAAACACCGCCTGTTTGAACGAATTTCACCTAAAAAATCATGGGAAGGATTCTGGGGCGGATTCGTTTTCAGTATCGGTGCCGCAGTTTTCATCCATTATCTTTTCGGCAAATGGAGTCCGGATCTCAACATAGTTTCAATATGCATTCTGGGAGCGATTATCTCTGTATTCGCCACTTATGGCGACCTTGTGGAATCGCTGTTGAAACGCACCGTCCAGGTGAAAGACAGTGGACACATCATGCCGGGTCACGGCGGAATTCTCGACCGCATAGACTCATTGCTGCTTGTAGCTCCGGCTCTTGCACTATTTCTAATCATCGTATCATATTTAAGCTAACCATTAATAATAAATATGTCTGATCGCCGATATAACCTCCGCGGAGTGAGCGCATCAAAAGAAGATGTGCACAATGCAATCAAGAATGTAGATAAAGGTCTTTATCCTAAAGCATTCTGTAAAATAATCCCCGATATTCTCGGAGGTGATGAAGAATGGTGTAACATCATGCACGCCGATGGAGCCGGCACAAAATCTTCACTCGCATATATGTACTGGCGCGAGACCGGTGATTTGTCTGTTTGGAAAGGCATTGCTCAGGATGCGCTGATAATGAATATCGATGATTTGCTTTGTGTTGGCGCTACTGACAACATTCTTTTGAGCAGCACTATCGGCAGAAACAAAATGCTTGTGCCGGGCGAAGTTATCGCTGCCATTATCAACGGTACCGAAGAGCTTCTGGAAGATCTGCGCAACAACGGAATAGGCATTTACAGCACCGGAGGTGAAACCGCCGATGTAGGCGACCTTGTACGCACTATCATTGTTGACAGCACCGTTACCTGCCGCATGAAAAGAGCCGATGTTATAAACAATGCAAATATCAAAGGCGGAGATGTGATTGTTGGTCTTGCCTCCTTTGGTCAAGCCACATATGAGAAAGAATATAACGGCGGTATGGGTAGCAACGGGCTCACTTCCGCACGCCACGATGTTTTCTCAAAATATCTTGCGGATAAATACCCTGAAAGTTATGACAGAGCAGTGCCGGAAGAGCTTGTTTATTCAGGCTCATGCTCTCTGCTTGACAAAGTGGAAGGCTCTCCACTCAATGCCGGACTGCTCGTGCTCTCCCCCACCCGCACATACGCCCCGGTAATCAAAAGGATTCTCACTGAAATGCGTGGTGACATCCACGGTATGGTGCACTGTTCAGGCGGTGCACAGACCAAGGTGATGCACTTCGTTGAAAACAAACACGTGATAAAAGACAATATGTTTGATGTGCCGCCGCTCTTCAAACTCATACAGAAAGAGAGTGGTACAGACTGGGCTGAGATGTACAAGGTATTCAACATGGGTCACCGTATGGAGATTTACCTCGCTCCTGAGCACGCACAGAAAGTGATTGAAATCAGTGAATCTTTCGGCATTAAGGCTCAGATTGTGGGTAGAGTGGAAGAGTGCGAAAGGAATAAACTGACGATACTGAGTGAATTCGGTACTTTCGAATATTAAAATCAGCGTATTAGCAACCGTAGCCGCTGTCTCGCTTATCTCTGGCTGTTCCGGAAGAGACGCTAATTCGGCGCACGGCAATATACATGCTTTGCCGGACACTCTCAGGGTAGGAACCCTCTATAGCCCCACCTCCTATTTTATATATAGGGAGGAAACTATGGGATATGACTATGATCTCGTGAAGCGTCTCGCGCAGGACAAAGGAATGGTGCTCCGCCTTGAAGTGGCGTCAAGCCTGCAAAGGGTTGTGGAGATGCTTGATTCAGGAAAAATCGATCTCATTGCCTATGAAGTTCCGATTACAGGTGAGTACCGCCCTAAGGTTGTGCCCTGCGGAATTGAATCCATCACCAATCAGGTTCTCGTACAGCCAAAAAGATCGTCTGAAGGGCTCATTTCAGATGTGACCCAGCTCGTTGGACGCACTGTCTATGTGGAAAAAGACAGCAAATATCACCACCGTATGGAAAATCTCAATGAAGAGCTTGGAGGTGGTATCGAGGTCATCCCCATTGACCGTGACACACTAATTACCGAAGACCTCATCGCCATGGTATCGCGTAAAGAGATACCTCTCACTATTGTTGACTCCGACATTGCCCGGCTCAATAAAACATATTTCAACGATCTTGACATCACTCTGCAAATCAGTTTTGCACAGAGAGCAGCATGGGGAGTTGCCCCCGGCAAGGAATGGCTTGCCGATTCGATAACTGAATGGATGGCGGAAGAGCAGCCACGCAAAACCCGTGATTCACTTCTCAAAAGATATTTTGAAAAGAGCAAGTCAGACGGTAGCCGATTCAGATTCACCCTTGACCTTTCGCGTGGATATATCTCACCGTTTGACTACCTCTTCAAGAAATATGCCGGTAAAATCAACTGGGACTGGCGACTCCTTGCCTCTCAGGGATATTGTGAGAGTCATTTCGATTCAACACAGGTATCATGGGCGGGTGCACGCGGCATCATGCAGCTCATGCCGAGTGTAGCGCGTTCCTATGGTCTTGATGAGAACACTATCGCCCACAACGAGCAAAATATTGAGACAGCAGCCAAGATAGTGCAGAGTCTCAATAAGGTTCTCGCGCCTAAAGTTCCTGACCCGGAGGAGAGAAAGAAATTTATCGTTGCCGCATATAATTCCGGTATCGCCCATATTCTCGATGCAATAGCCATCGCTAAAAAATACGGACTCAATCCTGAAGTATGGGAAGGGCAGGTAGAAAACGCCCTGCTGATGAAATCAAATCCCGACGTGTACAACGACCCCGTATGTAAATACGGCTATTTCCGTGGAAGGCAGACCTGCGAATACGTACGCCAGGTATATGAACTCTACAACGATGTGCGCAATCAGATTCCTTCATGAAACAATAAAATCTATCAATATCCTAATAATCACCAATCATTAAAATTATTATTATGAAAAAAACTTATCTCTCAGTTGCAGTTGCGATAACTCTCGCATCATCAATGATGCTCTCTTCATGTATCGGCAGCTTTGCACTCACATCAAAGCTCATGAACTGGAACCGTCAGGTCGGTAATAAGTTTGTAAACGAACTGGTTTTCTTCGCATTCTGGATTCTTCCGGTTTATGAAATCAGTGCGCTTGCCGATGTGGTTGTGCTCAACAGCATTGAGTTCTGGAGCGGTAACAATCCTGTTGCGGCAGGCAAGAAAGTCATTGACGGTCAGGACGGACGTTACCTCGTTGAATGCGACGGTAAAGGATACACCATTACCGGTGAGAATGACGGAAGCGTTGTTCGCCTCGACTTCAATGATGCCGACAGAAGCTGGAGCGTGACAGCCGGTGATATCACTATGCCTCTGATGACATTTGTTGATGACAATCATGTTGCTCTCCCCTCTCCCGATGGCTCTGTCACAACCGTTGAGCTCTCTCAGGCTGGTGTATTCGCATATCAGCAGCTTGCAACAGCACAGCTCTGGGCTAAAAGATAACAACTAACTTACAACAACTCTGATAGCGGCGGGATATTACATTCCACCGCTACCTCTATCTTCCATGAAAAAAATTGCAATTTTCGCTTCGGGTAACGGTTCCAATGCGGAAAACATTATCCGTTATTTTCGTGACAATCCAAATGCTGCCGAAGTAGTGCTTGTTGTGTGTAACAAACCGGATGCTGCCGTTGTTAAGCGTGCCGAAAACCTTGGCGTGCCGGTAAAAATAATCTCCAAAGCTGACTTTCAGAATCAAGACATCGTATTGGAGCTATTGAAAGAAGCGAAAATTGACATCATTATTCTCGCAGGATTCCTGCTGATGGTACCTCAGTATCTCACAGAGCATTATAAAGACAGGATAATAAACATTCACCCTTCATTGCTGCCGGCTTACGGTGGCAAAGGAATGTATGGTCGCCATGTGCATGAAGCGGTAGTTGCTGCCGGAGAAACTGAGACCGGGATAACTATCCATCTTGTAACAGACAAATGCGACGAGGGTGCCATTCTTTTTCAGGTTAAGACCGGCATTTCGCCGGAAGATACCCCTCAAAGTGTGGAAGCAAAGATTCATAGACTCGAAAAGGAGCACTTCCCTCGTTTGATAGAGTTATTTATCCACGACCTCGGACAGGATACAATGCACTAAACCTGTTAAGGTGTACTAAAGTATCAAAAGGGAAATTTAAGACCGGATTCGCTTCGGAGAATATTTCGTAAATTTGCAGGCTGCAAAAGAAATGAATCTACTCCGACTAATCATATATATATTATGCCTAACCGTGAGCGCTCATGCTTCGGCGATTTCCTTGCGTCTTGCCGGTGCAAGCGGATCCAAGGCAGTCTCCGTTGAACCGGTGGCATCATCCGGTCTCAACGCAATCTTTGTTGTGCCGGATGCTCAGGATATTGTGCCTGAGGTATCTGATGCGTCAACTGCCTGCAATTGGTATATCTTTGACTCTCGCGGAGCGGCATACGCCCAGCCTTTGGAAAATGCCGCAACACTTTCCGCCGACTGTGGCTATATTATTGAGGATGCAGGCAAAAAATATTATTTCTGGATTACCGACTACTCGGCTTCTCCGATGACAAGCGGCACTCTCGATATTGAAGAAAGCGACTGTTCCTCGGTTTCACTGCTTTACACCGGCTCAGCTCCCCGACTTACCTGTCACTCTATTACCGGTCGTGCTTTAGATATTGACAGAGAAATTTCGCTCACCTTTTTCACTCTTGATGAGGACAGTGAAAACCTGTCTTTCAGTCAGATTCAGCAGTCAAAGACTCTGCCATACATAAATCAGCGTATCAGTATGCCGGCACCGCTTTGTTCCACCCGCTTTGTTCTCACCGGTGACAGGTTCTTGCGCAGCTGGGGTAAGGAAATTCAAATTTCAAGCGACATAATGACCCCTCAGGCGGTTTCGGCAATTGTAAGCGTTTCCCAGATTCAACGCGATTCGCCAAACGAGCAAAAAACGTCCGACACCTATTTCGGAGGATCTGCACCGGTAGATATGCAGTTTAAAGCGGTTATATCTGATGCAGTGGTTTTTACCGAATGGCAGATAGCCTCAGATATAGAATTCGACAATATCATTATGCGCGAGCAATCCGCTGAATGGGATTACACTTTCACCGACACCGGTTCACATTACATTCGGTTTCTGTGTGCTAATTCATCCGGCTCATGTGAATGGTACAGCGATACTTACATTGTTGCCGTGGGAGAATCTCGACTCAGATGTCCCAATGCATTCTCGCCGGGAGCTACGGAAGGAGTCAACGATGAATGGCGCGTGAGCTATCGCTCTATCATCTCATTTGAATGCCATATTTTCAACCGTCTTGGTGTTAAAATGGCGACCCTCACCGATCCATCGCAAGGATGGGATGGTAAATACAAAGGACATCTTGTTGCCCCTGGCGTTTATTATTACGTAATAAAGGCTCTTGGTGCAGATGGGAAAAAATATAATCTGAGCGGAGACATCAATATTGTCGGCTCTCGTTCATACTGATATATAATTAATTATGTAATTTATGAAAACGATTTATACACTCATATCAGCCATACTACTCGGTAGCTCAATGGTATTTGCCCAACAGTCTGCTCCGAATCCGTCTATCCCCGGCAAGATTACATTTGCCGGTCAGACTGTGAATCTCGACCGTGCGGATATGTATGAGCGGTTCGACCGCGAACTCACATCCATGGCTTATACTCATGGGAATACTCTACTCACCATTAAGCGTGCCAACAAATATTTTCCGCTCATGTCTCCGATCCTCAAGCGTCATGGAGTTCCGCAGGACCTTCTATACCTCGCCTGTATCGAGAGCCATCTAGATACACGAGCCGTCTCACCCGCTAAAGCTGCCGGTATATGGCAGTTCATGCCCGCTACTGCAAAACAGTACGGTCTTGAGGTAAATGAATATGTAGATGAGAGATTCCATCCCGAAAAAGCCACAGAAGCGGCGTGTAAACTCCTCAAAAGTATGAAAAACCGCTTCGGAAACTGGGAAAGTGCAGCCGCTGCATACAACGCAGGCAGCGCACGAATTGCCCGCGATCTTGAATCCCAGGGAGTCAATACCGCTTTTGACCTTTACCTCCCTGAAGAAACTTCAAGATATATGTTCCGACTCTTTTCAATGAAAGAAATCATGGAAAATCCAGCCGGATATGGATTCAGACTCACTTCTGATCAGCTTTACCAACCTATAGAATGCAATACCGTCACCGTTTCCGGTCCGGTCGAGGACTGGCAGAAATGGGCGCATGACCACGGCACCAACTATATGACTTTACGCGACCTCAACCCATGGATCAGAGCCAAAAGCCTTCCGAATAAAACCGGCAAGACATATCAGGTGCTCGTTCCCAAGAAAAATGCGATGTCGCGCTCCGCACAGACAAAAAAAGTATTCAATCCGGCATGGACACACTAAAAACCGATACAGTAAATAATACAGGACGAAACCTGACTGTGCTTGGAGCGAGGGTCAACAATCTTAAAAATATTGATGTCACCATACCTCACAACTCCCTCACGGTAATTACCGGTTTAAGCGGCAGCGGTAAATCCTCTCTCGCTTTCGACACAATCTATGCCGAAGGTCAGAGACGCTATATAGAAACATTCTCTGCATACGCCCGCAATATGCTCGGCAATATGCAGCGACCTGATGTGGACAAGATTGAAGGACTTAGCCCGGTTATCGCTATCGAGCAGAAAACAGTCAACCGCAATCCACGAAGCACTATCGGCACCACTACCGAGATTTATGACTTTCTACGACTCCTGTTCGCTCGCGCGGCAGAAGCGAGAAGCTATATTTCCGGCGAGGCTATGGTGAAATATACCGAGGAAAAGATTGTAGATCTCATCCTTAATCGCTTCGAAGATAAAAAGATTTATGTTCTCGCCCCTCTTGTCAAAAACCGCAAAGGTCACTACAAGGAGCTGTTTGAAGCGCTTGGTAAGAAAGGATATCTTAATGTGAGAGTCGATGGAGAACTCATGGAGATAACCTCCGGCATGAAAGTTGACCGATATAGAAACCACTCCATTGAGCTGGTCATCGATCGGCTGAAAGTGTCGGCTAAAGATGATGCGCGTTTGCGTGAGACGGTAACTGAAGCACTGCGTCAGGGTGATCGTGAGCTTATGATATATGACGTTGACAGTGAATCCGTGAGTCATTACAGCCAGCACCTCATGGATCCCGTAAGTGGTCTGTCATACCATGAGCCTGCTCCCCATAATTTCTCTTTCAATTCTCCGCAGGGTGCTTGTCCTTGCTGTAAGGGACTTGGATATGTGAACATAGTTGATCGCGAAAAGGTTATGCCGAATCCCTCACTCTCTATCAGAAATGGGGGTATTGCACCTCTCGGAAAGTATCGCAACTCTATGGTGTTCTGGCAGATACAGGCTCTGCTGGAAAAGCACGGCTTTACCCTTGACACACCGCTTTCTCAGCTCAGCGAGGAAGCATTGTCAGATATTCTGAACGGTACAAATGAGCGTCTTATTATAAAAAACGAGACCCTCTCTACCAATAACTACTTTCAGACCTACGAGGGAGTAATCAAATACATTGAACTTCTTCAGAATGAGGAAGATGTTGCAGGAAGCAAGAACTGGAGTGAACAGTTCTATTCGCGTTCAACTTGCCCTGAGTGTAATGGGGCACGCCTGAATCGCGAAGCGCTCCACTATTTTATAGACGGTAAAAATATTGCAGATCTTTGTAGAATGGACATAACCGCACTCTACGACTGGAGCAAGAGTGTGGAGAATCGTCTTTCACCTACTCAGGCATTTATCGCAAAAGAAATACTCAAGGAAATCAGGGCGCGCCTCGGTTTTCTTGTAGATGTCGGGCTCGGTTATCTGTCACTTGACCGCAATTCCGCCACTCTCAGCGGTGGAGAGAGTCAGCGAATCCGCCTTGCTACCCAGATTGGTTCTGAACTTGTCAACGTGCTGTACATTCTTGACGAACCGAGTATCGGACTCCACCAGAGAGATAACAGACGACTGATTGATTCCCTCAAAAAACTCAGAGATGCCTCGAACTCTGTCATTGTGGTGGAACATGACAAAGATATGATGCTGGATGCCGACTATATTGTTGACATTGGTCCTAAGGCAGGTAGAAAAGGGGGCGAAGTTGTTTTCCAGGGCACACCTCAGACTATGTTGAAAACAGATACCCTCACCGCAGAATATCTTAATGGAGAAAAAAATATTGCTGTACCGGATAAAAGGCGGAAGGGTAACGGAAAGAGTCTCGTTCTAAGAGGAGCTACTGGCAATAATCTCCGCAATGTCACTCTAACCATACCCCTCGGCACACTTACATGTATAGCCGGAGTGAGTGGAAGCGGAAAATCATCACTTGTCAATTCCACACTTCGACCCATCCTCTCCAAGCACTTCTATCGTTCTCACGAGATGCCGCTCCCCTATGAATCTATTGAGGGAATTGAGAATATCGATAAGGTTGTGACTGTCGATCAGACTCCGCTCGGCAAATCACCTCGCTCTAATCCTGCAACATACACCGGAGTGTTCACCGACATCCGCAACTTGTTTGTTGACCTGCCCGAATCAAAAATCAGAGGTTATAAGCCAGGCAGATTCTCGTTCAATGTAAGCGGAGGAAGATGCGAAACCTGTGGTGGAAACGGCTATCGCACTATCGAGATGAATTTCTTGCCCGATGTGCTGGTACCTTGCGAAACCTGTGGCGGTAAGAGATACAACCGTGAGACACTTGAGGTGCGCTTCAAAGGTAAATCTATTGCCGATGTGCTAGACATGACAATAAATCAGGCTGTGGAGTTCTTCGCAAACGTACCCGTCATTCTGAAGAAAATAAAAGTATTGCAGGATATAGGTCTCGGGTATATCAAACTCGGACAACCGTCCTCTACACTAAGCGGAGGAGAAAACCAGAGAGTTAAACTCGCTACTGAACTTGCCAAGCGCGATACAGGCAACACATTGTTTATCCTTGATGAACCCACTACCGGACTCCACTTTGAAGACATCAACACTCTTCTAGGAGTTTTCAACCGTCTTGTTGCCAAAGGTAATACCGTTCTTGTAATCGAGCACAATCTTGACGTTATCAAGAGTGCCGACTACCTGATTGACATGGGACCGGAAGGCGGTGCTTCCGGTGGCATGATCATAGCCGAGGGCACCCCTGAGCTGATTGCGGCTGGAGATTCACCGACAGCTCCATTCCTGCGCGATGAACTTAAAATCAGGACAGATAATTAATATCCCTGAACGAAAACTATAAATAATTAAATCACAAACTGAGTATTCAGGTTGATTGTTGTATTGGCAGAACAACTAATTAATAATTTTGCCAATGAATACAATTATCAACCAGAATGTACCCGAATTTTCCGTTCCCGCATTTGTCAACGGAGAATTCAAAACAATTAAAAATGACTATATTGCCGGCAAATGGGCAATCTTCTTTTTCTATCCGGCAGATTTCACATTTGTTTGCCCCACCGAACTG
>CAMWUZ010000030.1 GCA_947177595.1 uncultured Porphyromonadaceae bacterium
GTTAAAACACTGCTACAATACCCAAAAATGGGACTATTGTCACTCTAATTTTCTTAAAAATATATCCTGTATGCCTAAAAAACACCCAAATTTAGGTATATACAACCTCGGTTAAAGTGTATATCTTTGCATGGAGTTTTACGGCTCATTCGTTTCAATAGATATATTATGGCAAAGAAGACTGAATTTACCCGTGAAGATAAATTGCGCGCCCTTATAGAGGAAAGCCCCCGGTTGCTGGTGGTGATGAACCGCTTCGGACTGTCATTCGGATTTGGTGACAAAAGCGTTGCGGCTGCATGTGCAACAGATAATGTTGACTGCGATACTTTCCTTGCCGTTTGTAATTTTGTGTGCGGTAATATACGCCAGTCATCAGAAATCTCACTGCCAAATCTGATGAGCTACCTCAGGAGAGCCCATACATATTTTCTTGACTTTCTTCTGCCGTCTATACGCAGAAAACTAATCGAAGCTGTAAACTGCACCGATATAAATGATATAGCATTTCTGCTTCTGAAATTTTTTGATGACTATGTGCAGGAAGTCAGAAACCACATGGATAATGAGAATGAAAATATATTCAGCTACGTAGAGCAACTGATAGAGGGAAACAGCAGATCCGATTTCCGTATAACCGACTACCTGGATTCTCACGGCAGCATGGCAGAGAAGCTGACGGAGCTTAAAGACATATTTATAAGGCATTATCACATAAAAGATAACGACATACTCACCTCCGCGCTCATTGACATAATTTCTTGCGGAGACGAGCTTACAAGCCATTGTGAAATAGAAAATGAACTGTTTATCCCCGCAGTGGAAAAACTTGAAAAGGAGCTTAAATTGTCAAGCCGGGAACGATCAGAAAAGAATACAGATGATAGTGCGGAATCTGCAGCGGACAATATGACTGCTCGTGAAAAAGAGATAATTTGCTGTGTGGCAAGAGGTATGAGTAACAAGGAGATTGCCGATACCCTTTGTCTTTCTGTGCACACTGTCACTACATATCGTAGGAATATCTCCGCCAAACTCCAGATTCATTCAACTGCCGGTCTTACTATTTTTGCAATTCTGCATAATCTTATCAATCTTGAAGATATAAAAATTCAGCCTTGAATTTACTTATTATTTGGATTTGACAAATTAATATTAATAGAGGATAATCCTGAAGCCTGCTTGAATTGCTGAAAAAATTGAATATATAAAACGACAGCGCAGTTTCAGTGCCACGCTGTCGCTTAATTTATTATGTTTTGTATTAGTTATCGAGTCCTACAAAAGTACCGGTCTGATCAAATATCAGTTCTACTCCTGAAACAAGATCCACTTCAAAGCCTCTCGCGTTAACTGAAATCTCGTTGATACCGCCTGAGGTACCGAAGTTAGATGAAATATAGGTATCAATAGACGCAGGATAGAAACCGGTGGGAACAGTCTGACCTACAGGAGCATCTACATCAATCCATTCTCCGTCTTTGTTGAAGTCAATGGTATGACCGTTATTAAGAATCACATCATATTCATTCTTATCTTTCGTGGTTTTTACTATTTTCGCTGACGGATAGTAAGTTGCGATAAATGCCTTGGCGTTTGAAGGAAGATCTGTCGGATTGATATCCTTGTCATCATCACTGCAACTCATGAGAGTGAGTGCGATAACTCCAGCAAAAAGTACCGGAATAAATTTGAAGAGTCGTTTCATAAGTAAAGTATATTTGAGTTGTACTACACTTCTTAAACGACGTTCAAATATATAAAGTTCAGATCTTATATTAATAGTTCGTCAATCGAGCGTTTGGGCACACATTGGGTCTGTTCGGAATCACGAAAATATCTGATATCTCCTTCACTGTCAAGATCTACAATCGTTGCTTTCTCTACCGGATAACCGAGAGCAAGAACATACCGGGGTTTGAATCTCTGCTGAATATGCAATGCTTCGGAAATTTTCTGCATATTGAATGACTTGATAATACATCCTCTGATGCCTAAGGCTGTGGCTCCGAGAGTAATAGCCTCAAGTTGCAGCCCGTCGTCACACAGGCAATCGGGAATAAGGTCTGTATCAAGGCATTGTATCAGGTATGCAGCCGGACGTTCTTTTTCCTCCGGTCCGTCCCAATCCTTATAATATCCCGCCCAGGCAAGATACGGAAATATTGCCTTACATTCTTTTTCTGATGATACAATGCGGTAGCGTAATGGCTGAAGATTGCGCCCGGATGCGCAGAAGCGAGTCAATTCAACAAGGTCTTTCAATGTGCTGTATTCAATCTTTTTAGAAAAGTCGAATCGTCTGATACTTCGATTTTCTTCCAACAAAGATTTTATGATGTCAAATTTATCCATCAGTGACATTTTTATTTGAGACGGGAGGAAATGAAATCTACCATTTGGGGCGCATTTTCACATCCGAGCACATATTTTTTACCGGATTTGAGAGTGATAAGGAAGCAATCGGAAGATTTACCATAGTAAGCGAAGTATTTTCCAATGCCTGGTTCGCTGAACCAGCCCCAGTAGCCGAAGAAACCGCCGCTTGCAAAGAGTCTTTTCTCCGCCATGGTGGGTGGGCAGAGTGTTACAGACTCCACAGCACTGTAAGGAATTGGTTTTATCGCTATAGACCTGCATATTTCAAGTTGCGACTCTGTAGCCTTCAACTCCATCGGGGTATAGTAAAGTGCGAATCCACAGGAAATGACAAGGAGTGCAGCGATGATATATGCAATAGTTTTGCGGTCTCTCGCCATTTCCATAACCATCATAACAATCAAAAAGACCAAAACTATAATAGTGAGTGAGATAGAGAAAATGCTGATTTTTACTTTTGATGTCATCTCATTAAATCTTAGTATCTGCAAATATACTACTTTAAACGATAATAGTAGCCAATAATCCCCAAATTACCAGAAGGATATTGCTTACGGCGTATGTCACGGTATAACCGATTGCAGGGAGGGTGCTGCCGATAGCGTTTTGAACCGCACCGAGTGATGCAGTGCAGGTACGGGTGCCGGCACAGCAACCGAGGGTGATAGCCGGATTAAATTTGAATATTCTTTTTCCAAGCCACAGTCCGAAGAACAAGGGGATGAGCGTGCCTATAGCTCCGGCAACGAAGAGCATCGGTCCGATTGCTTTTATACCGGAGATGAATGAAGGAGCAGCTTCAATTCCAACCACTGCTATGAAAACATTTAGTCCAAGATTATTCATGAACCATAATGCGCCGGGAGAAATATGACCTATAGTAGGCCGCTTTGAGCGGAGCCAACCGAATACCAGTCCGGAAATAAGTGCCCCGCCGCTTGTACCGAAACTAAGGGGGATACTGCCGACCCAAAAGCATATTGCTCCGAATAATCCGCCTACAAATATAGCAAGTCCTACAAACATCAGATCACTCGCTATCGAGGGGCGGTCAACATGCCCCATATGTGGTGTTGCAGTGTTCACCTTATCGGGATGTCCCATAACCGTTAGTCTATCACCTTTTTCAAAAACAGTGTCAGCAG
This sequence comes from uncultured Porphyromonadaceae bacterium, assembly GCA_947177595.1. Taxonomy (GTDB): domain Bacteria; phylum Bacteroidota; class Bacteroidia; order Bacteroidales; family Muribaculaceae; genus Paramuribaculum. The sequence goes on from CAMWUZ010000030.1 coordinate 3,525, forward strand.
AGATGTCAATTGGTTCACTGCCTCTGATACCATCTCTTATCACAACGCCGTGCATATATTTTTCCTGACGCAGCCGTGAGATGGTTTTGCCTATGAAGCCTTTCTTGACCACCAATACTCCGACTCTTTCAAGCGGATAATCAAGCAGTTCGGGATCAGCAATCTCCTGACCAATGAAATGTGCGATCTGAATGACATCCTCACTTCTACCGCACGCAACTATATTATCGCCTAATTCGATATAGTCATCATAGCGTGGTGCATAGATATTACCCTTGTGGTTAATACGGTCAATATCCACCTGAATTCCATTGCTTTTGAAATATAATTCGGTTTCACGCACCGTTTTCGGTTGGGTGAAGAATGTATCGGAAACGTTGTATACGCGATATGCGGCTCCACGTGAGGCGCTTATCATCGCAGGGTCGTCTTTAGAGGCGGATGCATTAAGTTCCTTTTCGAGTTCGTATGTTTTCTCCTTGACATTATCCAGTCCTCCGAGCAACTTAGGTCCGAGGTTGCCAAGTAATATCACAGTACCAAGTGTGCCGAAAATATATGTTACCGCATAGCACACCGGGATAAGATTCATTTGTCTTTTAAGTTCCTCCGGTTCCAATCCGAGTCTGCCAAGAGCCTCTCCACCTACTCCGAGCAACGATGAGCAGGTCTGGGAGCCGGAGAAAAGCCCTATAGCCTCACCTTTGTTATAACCCATTACCTTGGCGATAGCTATTGTCACAAGAAAACACATTGTACTCATCATCACGGCAAATAGAGCCTGTTTACTACCCTGACCCTTAAGGGATTTGAAGAAGTCCGGTCCAACACTGTAGCCGATAGAAAAGAGAAACAGCATAAAAAAGAACATTTTCAGCGATCCCGACACGGGAATTATAAGTTGCCCGACTATCACTCCTGTAATCAATACCGATGTAACGCTGCCAAGTGAGAAACTACCGATGCGGATGTTTCCAATAAGGAATCCGATACCAACTGTCAGAAATACAGCGAGAGCGGGATATGTTCTTAATATTTCTATAAACGAATCAATCATAATGTGAGGACTGGATATATGGAATTTGTGCAAAAATAGCACAAAATAATAAACCCGGAAAAGATTGAAAAGTTTACATAATGATTATCTTTGCGCCATGGCAAAACAAGAGTATATTTTGAAGAACCGCGAATGGCTTCAAGCTAAAAGCGCAGAACCCGGAGTTAAATCCCTCGACAAGGGAATTTTATATAAAGTGATAAAAAGCGGAAAGCCGGGAGGTGTGCATCCAAACCGAAACAGTGTGGTTACAGCGCATTATGTAGGTAAAACCATAAACGGCAAGACTTTTGACAGTAGCCGTGGTGGAGTTGCACCGGCATTCAGACTACGTGAGCTGATTCCCGGGTGGATTATCGCGTTGCAGCAAATGGTGCCAGGTGACAAATGGGAAATATATATTCCGGCTGAGCAGGGATACGGTAAAATGAATCAACCGGGTATTCCCGGCGGTTCCACTCTAATTTTTGAAATAGAACTGCTAGGGGTGGGTTAAGAATAGCGGATGGTAGCTCCGAGGGGAATCGAACCCCTATCTAAAGTTTAGGAAACTTCTATTCTATCCGTTGAACTACAGAGCCTCTTACTTTAATCCATGTGGAAAAACGCACGCAAAGTTAGGTGTTATTTCCGAGAGAAGCAAGCAAATCTATATTTCAAGCCGCTCTTCGGATCTGTTTGCCACTCTTCTGTCGATTCGTTCCACTCTTCAGGATTTATGTCAGGAAAGAAAGTATCCGCATCGGAACGAGTGGCATCTATCTGTGTGATATACAGTTTGTCTGCAAGAGGCAGAGCCTGTCGGTATATCTCCGCTCCACCAATAATCATGGCTTCCGGTGTATCATAAACGAGTTCCACCGCATCTTTGAGAGATGAGGCGGTCTCTACTCCGGGATAGTTATAATCAGAATTGCGCGTGATCACTATGTTGCGTCGCTGTGGCAGCGGACCATTCGGTAGCGATTCAAAGGTTTTTCGTCCCATAATCACAGGTTTACCGACAGTAAGATTCTTGAAGTGTTTCAAGTCCGCCGAGATATGAAATGCGAGATTACCGGCTGCACCGATAGCGTTGTCGGCACCGACAGCTGCTATAATTGCTATACTCATACTGCTACTACTCCTTTAATATGTGGATGTGGATCGTAATCCTCAAGAGTGAAATCTGAATATTTAAAATCGAAGATATTCTTAACTCCGGGATTTATTATCATTCTGGGAAGATGACGGGGCTCTCTTGACAGCTGCTCCTGCACCTGGGCGAAATGGTTGGTGTATATATGCGCGTCGCCGAGAGTATGAACGAAGTCTCCGGCTTTGAGTCCGGTGACCTGTGCCACCATCATCAGCAGGAGAGCATACGATGCGATATTGAAAGGAACTCCGAGGAAGCAGTCGGCGCTACGCTGGTATAGCTGCAGACTGAGTCTGCCGTCCGCGACATAAAACTGAAAGAACGCGTGACATGGAGGAAGTGCCATGTTGGGAATGTCAGCAACGTTCCACGCGCTTACGATTATACGACGAGAATCCGGGTTGTTCCTGATAGTATCAATTGCCTCTGTTATCTGGTCTATAAATCCACCTTTGCCGTCCGGCCATGAGCGCCACTGATAACCATATATGTGCCCGAGGTCACCGTTCACATCCGCCCATTCATTCCAGATTCTCACTCCGTTTTCCTGAAGGTATGCCACGTTGGTGTCACCTTTGAGAAACCAGAGGAGTTCATGGATAATGGATTTAAGATGAAGTTTTTTTGTAGTTAAGAGCGGAAAGCCGTCTTCAAGGTTAAAACGCATCTGATATCCGAAAATACTTCGGGTACCGGTGCCGGTACGGTCTGATTTATCCGTGCCGTGCATCTCTATGGTTTTTAAAAGGTCAAGATATTGTTTCATCGTTTGAATTATTGTCGGGTTGATTACAGTTGTGGTGGGGAGCCGAGTTTTCAAGCGTGGGTTCAGGCAGAATCGGTTTGACTCCCTGCATCATCGGTATGGAGAGTTGCTTGCGACGGAAGGTGTAATGTATAGCATCATTAGGACACACATTGATGCAGTTGAAACAGTTGACACATCTGCTTCCGTCAACAACGTGGTCATTTAAATCAATGCAGCAGCTCTTGCATACATATTCGCATTCCCGGCAGTTGATACATTTGTCGGTGTCAATATCGATCTGAAATATTGAAAAACGGCTTATAAATCCGAGTGTTGTGCCTACCGGACAAACAGTATTACATAAAATCCTGCCTTTTTTTGCTGCCATAACAGCCACGATAAGCAGTGTTATCGCGGCTATTGAAGCTCCCGCCCATCCAGCCATCGCTTTTACCGCCAGGCTGTCGCTCCAATTCAATCCGCTACGAATGTCAGTGCCGGTAATCCATGAATATACAGGTGAAACGAGATCCCGGCAAATACGTGCGTAGGCGGTATAAGGGTCAATGACGGAGGGTATGGTGAAAAATCCTGCCATGAGGCATATTAGAACAATCAACAGGACAAAATATCTTATGCGCAGAGCGGAATAACTATACCGATATACCCGCGGTGAAATTTTGAGTCTTGTTTTAGCACAAATGTCCATTACTATGCCCAGCGGGCATACTGTCGAGCAGTAAATCCTGCCGAAAATCAGCGTGATAATAAGCCAACCGACAAAAACGGCGAGGCTAAATGTGATAACCGCAGGGAGGAACTGGATTCTTTCAATCCATTCAGCAAGCGGGTGTATAGTCAGCGGCACTGCCGTCAGAGCGCCAGTGATAACCAGCAAAATCAGCAGTGAAACCGCTATGCGTGATATTTTGAGCAGTTGGTTCATTTATACCTACTGCAAAGGTAGCAATTTTACTTGTTATATCTGCGGATGCACCGGCAGCCATATATGGCTATGACGATGAAGCATAACAGCGGGAGAGCGAATGAAACGTTGACAGCGGGCAGGAAACCTATGGTGCCACAATCAATAATCATGCCTTGAAGCGGTGGCATGAGCGCTCCTCCGACGATAGCCATGACAAGAAACGCAGCACCAAGTGAAGTGTCTTCGGCATCAACATTTTCAAGAGCGATGCCGTAGATACTCGGGAACATTATCGACATAAATGCGCTCACAGCCACAAGGCAAATCAATCCGGCATATCCTACAATAAATATCGCTCCGATAGTGCAGAGTGATGCCATTACTGCAAAGCAGGCGAGCATTTTGATGGGGCGTATGTAGCGCATGAGCATTGTTCCCGTAAAACGGAAACAGAGAAACAACGCCATCGCTATGATATTGTAGTTTTGGGCGGTAGCTTTTGATATACCGAGATTGTCGGCATACTGGATAATGAATGTCCATGTCATAATCTGTGCGGCAACATAGAACATCTGTGTCACCACACCTTCGCGATATTCCTTATTATGGAAAAGGTGTTTTAATGAAACAGATGATTTTTCTCCTTTCGATTGACCGTGGACGTTTGGCATTTTCACCAAAGCGATAAGTACAAGCATTGCCACAACAATAACCCCTATCGCAACGTATGGATCGCGGATAACTACAAGATCGTGCACACGTATTTCTGCTTTTTCAGCAGCCGACAGACTTTGGAATATAATCTCTCCGGATGCGTTGCGGGTGTCTGAGAGCAGGTTAGGGAGTACAATCAGGGACGCAACTCCCATGCCACACAGTGAGCCCAGCGGATTGAAAGCCTGAGCGAGGTTAAGGCGTCGGGTTGATGTTTCCTTTGATCCAAGAGAAAGTATAAAAGGATTGGCAGTTGTTTCAAGGAACGCAAGTCCGAATGTGAGCACGTATAGCGATATGCAGAAAAAAGAAAATTCCTCACGATTGGCAGCGGGGATGAACATGAAGGCTCCCAACGCATATAGAGCCAGTCCGAGCAAAATGCCTTTCTTGTAGCTGTATCTGCGAATGAAGAATGCAGCGGGGAGAGCCATTGTTGCATATCCCCCGTAGAATGCAAACTGAATCAGTGACGCTTTAGTTGCCGAGAGCTCCATTACAGTCTGAAATGCAGCGACCATCGGATTGGTGATGTCGTTTGCAAATCCCCATAACGCAAACAGAGATGTAATCAGTATAAACGGGATTAAATATTTTTTCCCGACAAGGGGTGCTTTTTTGTTGTGTGGGGTGTAAGAAGAGCTCATGGTAAGTTAGTGGTTGTAAAGTAATTTAAGGTGTCAAAAATTCAGCTTTCGGATGTCATGTCCCATAGATTTAGCCTGCATGAGAATGTTGCCGATAGCTGTAGCTTCAAATGGTCCGGTAGTGACTTCCAGCCCGGTAATATCTCTGGTTAGTTCGGTGAGCAGGGCGTTTTTCGCACCTCCGCCCATGATGACGAGTCCGGTAATCGGAGAGGGGAGAAGAGAATTGAGTGCGTCAATACCTTTTTTATATCTATAAGCGAGGGAGCGACAAACAACCATTGTGAAATCGGCAATGGTTTCCGGTACGGGAAGATTGTGATTCAGGCAGTATTGTACAATCGCCTTCTGCATATTGAATGTATTGGCGAACTCGGGAGCATCTACATCTATTACTGTAGTGCAGGGGCTGCTCTCCGCTTTCTCAATCAGTTCGGCATATCCGGGGAAAATTCCTTCTTTTTCCCACTGCTCCACAAGTCTCTGAAGAATCCAGAGTCCTGTTATATTCTGGAGAAACCTGATTTTAAAATCAACCGCGCCTTCGTTGGTGAACCCTGCATCCATAGCCTCCTTGGTGAGAATCGGAGAGTCAATCACAGCTCCGAGTAGCGACCAGGTGCCGGAGCTGAGGAACGCCTGCCGGGTATTGTCACGCGAAACAGCAAATACAGCACTAGCCGTATCGTGCGATGCTACTGCAATCACAGGAACGGGGTAGTCAACACCGATTTCGTCAGATACTTCTTTTGTAAGGTTTCCTATAATACTACCGGGAGCTACTATTTTGCCGAAAATTTTTTGCGGAAATCCACACTGCTCAATAAGTTCCGTGTCCCAGGTTCTGGTGGTGGCATCAAGTAGCTCCGAAGTGGAGGCGATGCAATATTCATTGGCGGCAACTCCTGTGATGAAGTATGCGAATAAGTCCGGTGTGAATAGCAGATGCTCTGCCGCATCCAGCAGCCATGGGGAATTATCACGTATAGCCATTAGTCGGAAAAGGGTGTTTATCGGCATAACCTGAGTGCCATTTACGCCATAGTGTTTTTCCCTGTCAGTTTTATTGAAAAAACGGTCGGGATAAGGCAATGTGGCACCGTCGCGGTAGCAATAGGGATTTGAGAGCAGGTTGCCCGCCTTGTCAATGAGTCCGAAATCCACTCCCCATGTGTCTATGCCGATACTCTGAATACGGTATCCCTGAAGAACAGCTTTGTGAAGCCCTTTTTTTAACTCGGAAAAAAGATACGGGAAGTCCCAGTAAACAGAGTTTCCCATAGTCACAGGTCCATTTTTGAACCGGTGCACTTCGTTGAGCTCAAGGCGACCGCCGGTGATGCAGCCGGCGATAACTCGCCCGCTGCTACCACCGAAGTCTGCCGCTATGAAAGCCTCTTTCATTTTTTTCCGTTAATGTAAACATCAAGGTCTGATATTTCAGCCTGAGTGAGGGGATTGACATTGTTGCCGTTCAACACCGCTATTCTGCACGCCATTTCAAAGAACATAGCTCTTTCAAACGCCTGGTTGAAGTCGGCACCGCATACTACCTGTCCGTGTTTGCGGAGAATCACCGAGTTGCAGTGAGTCATCTCAGCCACAACATGCTCGGCTAATTCAGGTGAACCGGGGCGGAAGTATGGAATCATAGGTATGGGATTTCCTACATGGATAGGTACTTCTGCGGTGAAGTTGAAGTTTGCAGGAGGGTTGTCCATACAAGCTACGGCTGTAGCGTACGGTGACTGGAAATGAAGAACCACATTTACTTCAGGCCGCTTGCGCATTACCCCCATGTGGAATACGCTCTCCATGGAAGGCTTCACTCCGTTCAGCACCTCTCCGTTTGCCAGACGGCACACGGATACTCTGTCAGGGGTGAGTTCAGGCACCCATGATCCGGTTCCTGAAATAAGAACTTCATCGCCGATGCGCCAGGACAGGTTGCCGCTGCTGCAAATGGTTAGTCCGGCTTGTCCTACCTTACGGGCATAGCCTACAAAGGTTTCAATCTGTTCTTTTGTAGCCATGGTTCACCTCATTTATATATAGGTCCGTAATTTTTGCAAGCGCGGTAATCGGCACCTTCCTTGTCCATGCCGAATGCATTCCATGCTGATGGGCGGAATATCTTGCTGTCCTCAACATTGTGCATACAAACCGGAATTCTGAGGATGGATGCAAGGGTGATGAGGTCGGCACCGATATGTCCGTATGAGATGGCGCCGTGGTTTGCACCCCAGTTGTTCATCACAGAGTAAACATCCTTGAATGGGTCACGCTCCGGCATGAGTCTGGGTACAAACCAGGTTGTAGGCCATGTGGGATCGGTGCGCTTATCGAGCGCGCGGTTTATTTCAGGATCAATCTCAACAGTCCATCCTTCTGCAATCTGCAATACCGGTCCGAGACCTTTGACAAGGTTGAGTCGGCTCATGGTCACAGGCATTCCGCCTTTTGAAAGGAAGTTGCTTGAGAAGCCACCTCCACGGAAGTAGTCGCGGTTAGCAGGATACCAGGTGGTAGCCTTGAGGCACTCCTCAACATCCTGTTTAGTCATATTCCAGGGCTCTTTCATTACAGGTTCGCCATTTTCAAGTGATTGACCTGAGCCGTCAAGTGTAGTAGCGCCGGAGTTGATGAGGTGGATTATGCCGTTTTTAGCCAAGCCTGTGAGTTCTTTGTCTGTAACTCTTTTCACTGCTTCCGGACTCCAGTATGTGCGCACGTCTGAGAAAATCTGAGCGCGGTTTGTGAGCAGATGTCCGAAGAGCATGGCAACTCCGTTGCAGGCATCATTCTCAGTGGCGAGTACAAATGCTTCTCTGATTCCGTTCCAGTCAAAAGAGGTGTTTAGCAGAGCCTCGCTGAAATCGCCGTTGGGATAGAAGTCGGTCCACTGCCTCTGACCCTGGAAGCCGGCAACGATAGCATTGTGACCCATTGCCTCCTCTTTAAATCCAAGTGAGAGAAGTTTGGGGTTGCCTATCATGAGATCTCTCATGATTATGGTCATTTTCACAATGAAGTCCCAGTCGACATCTTTTTGTTCTCTGTTTTTTCTTTTTTCGGCATGGTTGGAAATATCATCGCCCTCGTTAACCTTGCAATACTTTTCAGTCCAGGCAAGAGCTTTGGCGTACTCTTCTTTGTCGTATATGCCTTCTGTCATTCGGCGGATTATTTCTGTGAGATCCACAGATTCGTTTCTCATGCCGAGATATTCCTGGAAAAAGTTAGGATCAACGATTGAGCCTGCGATACCCATGGAAAC
>CAMWUZ010000031.1 GCA_947177595.1 uncultured Porphyromonadaceae bacterium
AAAAAACCTCCCATAAGTCGGTAGTATTTAGTTAATTATTTTGATGCGGAAATTTTTTCAATCCATTTGCGGGCATTGATGAAGGCATCGATCCAGGGGGTGACCTCATCGTTTTTACGTGCAGCGGGGTAGTAGCCGCATTGCCAGGGGAAGATGGCTCTTTCGAGGTGAGGCATCATGGCGAGGTGGCGACCGTCATCAGAGCATATTCCGGCGACGGCTGAACGTGAATCGTTGGGATTTCCGGGATAAGCATTGTAGCTGTACTTCGCTACAATGTTATATCGGTCAAGGGGCAGAGGCAGGTTGAATTTACCTTCACCGTGAGCAACCCAGATGCCGGTTTTCATTCCGGAGAGCGGACCAAACATCACGGAATTATTCTGAGGAATGGTGAGACCGAGGAAGTTGCTTTCAAATTTGTGACTGCCGTTGTGCTCCATTCTGGTGCGCTTCTCGTGATTCGGATTAATGAGGTTGAGCTCAATCATGAGCTGGCAACCGTTGCAAATACCGAGGCTGAGAGTATCAGGGCGCTCATAGAAGTTTTTAAGCGCTTTTTCCGCTTTGGGATTCCACTTGAAACCTCCTGCCCATCCTTTTGCAGAACCGAGAACATCTGAATTGGAGAATCCTCCGCAGAACACAATCATATTCACATCTTCAAGTGTCTCTCTACCGTTCATGAGGTCTGTCATGTGCACGTCTTTAACATCAAATCCGGCAAAGTAGAGTGAGTATGCCATTTCTCTGTCGCCGTTTACGCCCTTCTCGCGGATGATAGCGGCACGGATGCCGGATTTCTCGTGCTTGCCGAGAGTCAGACCGCGCGATGCGAGTTTGCCGTCGAATCCTTTGGGGAAGCGATAGCGTACAGGCTGTTTCTTATAGTTCTCGAATCGTGCTTTGGCGTGAGCTTCTCCGCTCTGCTCGCAGTCAAGGAGATATGATGAGCGATACCACACATCGCGCATATAGTCAATGTCAATAAGGCGTTCTGTGCCATCATGATTAACCATGAGTACTCTTTCGGGAGCAGTGGTGCCGATAACTTTAGCGGAAACTCCGGCAGCCTCAAAAGAGCTGAGGGTAGTTTCAACACTTCTGTCAGCTATCTGGAGCACAAGAGCCGGGTTTTCGGCAAAGAGAATCTTGACGAGATCTTTTTCTCCCTCGGCAACAAATGCATCGGTATTGAAATCAATACCTCCAGCCGTGTTAGCAAACGCCATTTCGAGAAGTGTGGTGACCAGACCTCCGGCGCTTACATCGTGGAAGGCGAGAATAGAACCGCTCTTGACAAGGCGCTGCACAGCTGCAAATGTTTTTGCGAACAGTTCAACGTTTTTAACGGTAGGAGCGTCCGAGCCGATTTTGTTAAGGCTCTGTGCGAAAGCACTTCCACCGAGGCGGAGCTTGTCTCCTGAAAAGTCTATATATAATAATGTGGATTTTACATTTCTGAGAACAGGAGATACAGTGCGGCGTATGTTGCTTACTTCACCGGCAGCTGAAATAATCACGGTGCCGGGGGCGAATACCCTGTCATTACCGTATTTCTGTGTCATTGAAAGTGAGTCCTTGCCGGTAGGAATATTAATACCGAGCTTGCAGGCGAAGTCACTACAAGCCTCTACGGCACGGTATAGAGCCGCATCTTCTCCGGCGTTCTTGCAGGGCCACATCCAGTTGGCGCTCAATGAAACTGATTTGAGACCGTCCTTGAGCGGTGCGCCCACGATATTGGTAAGCGCTTCGGCGATAGCCATAACCGAACCTTTGGCAGAATCAGCAAGGGCAACCTGAGGGGCGTGACCGATAGAGGTGGCGATACCTTTCTTGCCACGGTAATCGAGTGCGACGACGCCACAATCACTGAGAGGAAGCTGAAGTTCTCCCTGACACTGCTGTCGTGCAACCTTACCGGTCACCGAGCGGTCAACTTTATTGGTTAGCCAGTCCTTGCAAGCCACAGCCTCAAGGCTGAGCACATCTCTGAGATATTCTTCTATCTTGGAATCGGTATATTCGGCATCTTTATATGAAAGGGTATGCGTGGTGTCGGTCATCACTGTCTTGGGTGAATTGCCGAACATATCCGCCATTGCAAGATCTATGGGGCGCACACCGTCTTTCTGCTCAAAAACGAATCGGTCATCGCCGGTTGTCTCACCCACAACATATAGCGGGCTGCGCTCTCTCTCGGCGATACGGTTTACAAGTTCGATATCCTTTTCCTTGATAACCAGACCCATTCTTTCCTGACTTTCGTTTCCAACAATCTCTTTAGCCGAGAGTGTGGGATCACCGACCGGCAGTGCAGCCATATTTATTTTGCCTCCGGTGCTCTCAACGAGCTCTGAAAGAGCATTGAGGTGACCGCCGGCTCCGTGGTCGTGGATAGATACGATGGGGTTTACATCACTTTCGGCAAGAGCACGGATCACGTTGCTAACACGCTTCTGCATTTCAGGGTTGGCGCGCTGAATCGCATTGAGTTCGATAGAGTTGTCATAGCTACCAGTCTCAACCGACGACACAGCTCCACCTCCCATGCCGATTCTGTAATTGTCACCACCGAGAATCACTACTTTCTGTCCGGGAGTGGGTTCACCCTTTATAGCATCCTTCTTAGCGGCGAAACCAACCCCTCCGGCAAGCATGATAACCTTGTCATAGGCATACATTCTGCCATTTTCATCATGCTCGAATGTGAGGAGTGAACCGCAGATAAGAGGCTGACCGAATTTATTACCGAAATCGGATGCGCCATTAGACGCTTTTATGAGAATTTCGGCAGGTGTCTGATACAGCCATACGCGGGGATTCATCATGAGCTCCCAGCGGTGGTCTGGCGACATTCGGGGATATGAAGTCATGTACACGGCGGTACCGGCGATTGGCAGACTTGCCTTGCCTCCTCCGAGACGGTCACGGATTTCACCTCCGCTACCGGTCGCTGCACCGTTGAACGGTTCTACTGTAGTTGGGAAATTATGAGTCTCGGCTTTGAGGGAAATTACAGTGCGTACCGGCTTGATGTCGAAATAATCGGGACGATCGGGGTTCGTCGGGTAGAACTGGTCGATTTCCGGACCTTTTACAAATGCGACATTATCTTTATATGCAGATACGAGTCCATTGGGATTTTCCTGCGAAGTTTTTTTGATAAGTTTGAAAAGGCTTGACGGTTTCTCCTTTCCGTCAATGATGAATGTGCCGTTGAAAATTTTGTGACGGCAGTGCTCTGAGTTGACCTGAGAGAAACCGAATACCTCGCTGTCGGTGAGTGGACGACCGAGTTTTTTTGAGAGATTTCTGAGGTAGTCTTCCTCTTCGGGGCTAAGCGCAAGGCCTTCCGCCTTGTTGTATTCGGCAATGTCCTCAATGTAAACGATGGGCTCAGCAGTACGACCGGCATCGAAAATGCCGCCGTTGAGTCCATCGTAAACTCTTTCGAGCATCTTATCATGTTTCGGAGGGTTTTCCTTAGCGAGGGAATATTGCTCTATTCTGGTGATTCCGGTGATACCCATATTCTGAGTGATTTCCACCGCATTGGTGCTCCATGGGGTTGTCATCTCTTTTCGGGGTCCCACGAAGAGTCCTTTTACAGATTTGGATACGAGTGGTTTAGCTCCATCAAAAAGCCAGGTGAGCTTTTCGTTTTCCTTTTCGGAAAATTTGTGGTCGGTTTCTACGGCGATCACCGTTGAAGTTCCCTTTTTGAAGAATACTACCATTTCTATGTGATAACGGTTGTTGATAGGGTTTAATTAAAGTGCAAATTTATCAAAAAAATCGGAGGAGTGAGGCGAGTTGTCATTATTTTGTTGCCGATACTTATCAACAATTGCTGCGTTCGGTATAATTATTCCTCCGGGAGGTGAATCATCGAGTTCAATCATCCAGCCTCTTCCATGTTGTTTTACTTGCTTTACATGAGACCATTGTATCGTCCGGGTCGGTTGAATTTCACCCTCGGAACCTATATATGTAATCTCTATACTGATGCCGGAAATAATTTTTATTCTTTTCTCTGATATGGCGAGCCGTGCATTGGGCGTGAGTAATCGCGAGAAATAGGCGTTTGCAATCAGAAACGGAGCTATGAGAAATAAAAATATTAGGTCAACAAACAGCCAGCGGGTATCAAAAATCAATGCAGATGCACTGATAATGATAAGCGGAATTATAATCACCCACCATCTGCGTCTAATAACACCGGTGATAGCCCAACCGATATAGTCGCTTGCCGAGGATTTGAAAATATCGGTTTGGATGACCGTGCCGGGTATAACAAAATCCTCCGTCGTGCAGACGCAGACGGAGGATGCTGTAATATGTTCAGTTTCAGTCTTCAAGTTTATGAATTACAAGTCCTGATCTAAGTTTGGGTTCAAACCAGGTGGTTTTTGGAGGCATGATGTTGCCGGTATCGGCTATGTCCATGAGTTGTTTCATCGAAACCGGATATAGGGCGAGTGCCATAGCCATTTCTCCGGAATCCACTCTGCGCTTAAGTTCGCCGAGACCTCTGATACCTCCGACAAAATCTATTCTCTTATCGCTTCTCAGGTCTTGAATATTGAGAATATCTCTGAGAATCAAGTCGCTGGAGATAGTGACGTCAAGCACACCAATTGGATCGTTGTCATCATATCTTCCCTCGCGGGCAGTAAGGCTATACCACTTGCCGGGGAGGTATAATGCGAAGTTGTGTAGTCCTGTGGGAGTATGTGTTTCCATGCCTATTTCTTCAACGATGAAATCCTTGTTGAGAGCCTCAATGAATTGCTCCGGAGTGAGACCGTTAAGGTCTTTTACCACACGGTTGTAGTCAATAATCTTGAGGTGCGATGCAGGGAATGCGACAGCAAGGAAGTAATTATACTCTTCATCTCCCTTGTGATCAGGATTCTGCTTTGCTTTTTCATTGCCGACGAGTGCTGCTGCTGCGGTGCGGTGATGACCGTCCGCTATATACAGGTAGGGAATTTTGTCAAACTCCTCTGTAATAGTGGCGATTGTGTCATCATCATCAATTACCCAGAAATGATGTCCGAAGCCGTCCGGTGCAGTGAAGTCATATTCCGGAGTACCGGCTGTAACCTTTTTTATGATTGATTCAAGTATCTCATTGTCGGGAAACGCGAAGAAAACAGGCTCTATATTCGCGTTGTTGATTCTAACGTGCTTCATTCTGTCTTCTTCCTTATCCCGGCGGGTAAGCTCGTGCTTCTTGATGCGCTCGTTCATGTAGTCATCAACATTTGCCGCGATAACTATTCCGTATTGGGTGCGGCCGTCCATGGTCTGGGCATAGATGTAGTAATGTTCTTTGTCATCCCGCACAAGCCAGCCGTTTTTTTGGAAAGCGTTGAAATTCTCTACAGCTTTGTCATACACCTTGGCGTCATGTTCATCCGTTCCGGGCTCGAAATCGATCTCCGGCTTGATGATATGATACAGAGATTTGGGGTTGCCTTCAGATTCAGAACGCGCCTCTTCCGAGTTGAGCACATCGTAAGGTCTGGATGCAACTTCTGTCACATGTTCTTTCGGAGGTCTTACTCCTTTGAAGGGTTTTACTTTAGCCATGATATGATTTAAGGTGTTTGATTGTGGTATTATTGTCTTTCAATAGTCTGCTCTCTATCCGGTCCTACACTCACTATTGTTATAGGTGTGCCGAGCTCTTTTTCAAGGAAAGCGATGTAATTTTTGAATTCTTTCGGGAATTCTGTCTCGCTTTTCATCTTGGTCATGTCAGTTTTCCAACCGGGAAGAGTGATATATACAGGTTTGATGGTTTCGCTTTCGATAGAGTAGGGGAAATCTGTGACTTTTTCTCCATTTATTTCGTAGGCAACGCACGCTTTAATTTCGTCAAAACCGTCGAGAACATCACTTTTCATCATGATGAGTTTGGTTACACCGTCAATCATGATTGCATATCTGAGGGCAACAAGGTCTATCCAGCCGCATCTGCGTTCTCTACCGGTAACAGCACCGTACTCATGACCGAGATCGCGGATTTTTTTGCCGATTTCATCAAAAAGTTCGGTCGGGAATGGACCACTGCCTACGCGGGTGCAATATGCCTTGAAAATACCATAGACATCTCCGATTTTATTCGGAGCAACACCGAGACCGGTACATGCGCCTGCAGTCACCGTGTTAGATGAAGTGACAAAGGGATATGATCCGAAGTCAACATCAAGCAGTGTACCCTGTGCACCTTCGCACAGCACTTTTTTGCCATCGGCAAGCGCTCTGTTGATGACAAATTCGCTGTCAACTATATCGTATGTTTTGAGATAGTTGATAGCATCCATCCATTTTGCCTCTGCTTCAGAGATTTCCGGAGTTTCTCCCATAGCTTTAAGCTGGGCGAGATGTTTGTCCCGTGCCGCTTCATATTTTTCTTTGAAATCCGGAGCAAGAGTGTCGCCGAGTCTCAGACCGTTTCGGCTGATTTTGTCGGTGTAGGTGGGACCGATACCTTTGCCGGTAGTACCGATTTTCGCACCTCCCTTGGCTTTCTCGTTGGCAGCGTCCAGCAGGCGGTGAGTAGGTAGAATCAGGTGAGCTTTCTTTGAAATTTTGAGAAGCGGACGAATATCCACTCCTGATTCTGCAAGAGCTTCTGCTTCTTCTTTGAATAGAACGGGGTCAAGCACTACACCGTTGCCAATTATATTTGTGCGTCCCTGCTGGAAAATTCCCGAGGGAATAGAGCGGAGCACATATTTTTTTCCTTCAAACTCAAGGGTATGACCTGCATTGGGACCACCCTGAAAACGAGCCACCAGATCGTATTTCGGTGTCAATACGTCAACTACTTTTCCTTTTCCTTCGTCGCCCCACTGGAGCCCTAATAACACATCGACTTTCATAATCACTTGTGCTGTTTTTTTGCGGTATTTTTATTTGTTAGCAAGGTTTTGTCGGCTGATGCACGGCTTTTTTTCGCGCATCGTGAGCACACTCCGTAGATATACAGGTCCGTATATGCCGGACGGAATGTGCCAAACCGGAGTGAGGAGAGGGTAGCATCTATCGCTGAATCTTTGATTTCACGCACTTTGCCGCATCGGGTGCATACAAGGTGGTGATGATTGGTGAGACCGGCTATTTTTTCATATTGAGCCGGCTGTCTGCCGAAAGTGCGGCGTCTCACAAGGGTTGCTTCGGCAAGTAGCTCAAGCGTGTTGTAAACGGTTGTGCAACTGACGTGGTAACCATCTGAATGAAGAGCGGCATACAGAGACTCAACGGTAAAGTGGTCATTGAGGTCAAACACTTTTTCCAGTATCGCATACCGCTCCGGAGTCTTGCGCAATTTATGCTGCGTAAGATAACGGGTAAAAGTTCCCATCGCGGCTGATTTAACTTTGTCGTCGCTCATCGCTTACAAAATTATATATTCCGCGGGATTTGCCAAAATTATTTGAGGTTTTCGCGAACCTGTTGAAGATAGTCTTTCATTGCCTTGGAATCTCTGTTGGATACTATCTCTTTTAACTTTGTAAGCTGGTCGGTGATACGTTCAAGTTGCTCCGTGGTATTGGGGTTGAATAGAATCTCACTCAGAAGAAAATCATCCTCGCTCATCAGACCTTTAGCTATTTTCATGTGACGCTTGAAGGTAGTTCCCGGTGCGTCCTGATGTTTCATTATCGAAGCGAATACAAGAGTGGATGCAAAGGGGACAGACAGGGAATATGCTATAGTCTGGTCATGTTCTTCAAAGGTATATTCCTCTATATGGAGTCCGAGACTGGAATAAATATCCTTGAAGAAAACTTTGCCGAGACAATCACCCTCGCTTATGATTATCGCATTTTCATCCGAAAGATTCGCGAGTGAGGCGAAAGTTGGACCAAACATCGGATGGGTGCTCACATACGGATGTCCGCACGTAGCATAAAATTCCGGCAAGCCGTTTTTCACAGAGGCGATGTCAGATAAAATGCAATTCTTTCCGATATGTGGAAGCACTGCCTTAAATGCATCGATGGTATATTTAACGGTTGCGGCATTGATTGCCAGATCGGGATTGAATTCATCAATCTCATCAAGAGATTCAAACCGCAGCGCATGGTAGGCGAAACGGAGTTTTTCGGGAGACGGGTCATATACGGCGACTTCATGGTCAAAGGAGAGAAGATCGCTGAAAAATGAGCCCATCTTCCCGGCTCCCATAATGAGTATTTTCATTATTTCTTGATTCTGTCGTTAAGAACTTCAATTTGCTGACGCACTGATTCATCATGAATAGCAAGGAGAATCGTTTTCATGAAATCGGCACTCAAGCCCATCTCTTCTCCGAGTTTCACACGGGTGCGCATCACATCATTGTAACGCCCTGCCTGAACTACACTCATCCTGTGTTCTTTCTTATACTGACCGATTTCTCGGGATATTCGCATTCGGTTGCTGAGTATTTCAAGAAGCTCATTGTCAACCTTGTCAATCTGTTGGCGCAGGAGTGTTAGATTTTCTGTACTCTGTTTGGAATCGCGAACAACGAGTGTGTTGAGAATAAAGTTGAGAATCTCCGGAGTAACCTGCTGAGAAGCATCGCTCCAAGCCTTGTCGGGATCACAATGACTTTCGATAATGAGACCGTTGAAACCCATATCAAGGGCTTCCTGACATAAGGGGGCGATCAGTTCCCGTTTACCTCCGATGTGAGAGGGATCACAGATAATGGGGAGATTGGGAAAACGCAGACGCAACTCAATGGGAATATGCCAGTTCGGCATATTTCGGTAAAGATGCTTGCCATAAGTGCTGAAACCGCGATGAATGGCACCGAGTTTTCTAATACCGGCATTGTAGATACGCTGCATAGCACCAATCCAAAGCTCAAGATCGGGATTGACAGGGTTTTTTACAAGTACAGTGACATCAGCGTTTTTCTCTTTGAGCGTATCGGCTATCTCCTGCATGTCAAAGGGATTTGCCGAGGTGCGTGCACCAATCCATAAAATATCGATTCCGGCTGCAAGTGCTTCTTCAATATGCTGTTTTGTCGCAACTTCTGTAGCTGTAAGCATTCCGGTGGTTTCTTTCACTTTTTTCATCCACTCAAGTCCCGGAGCGCCCACGCCTTCAAATCCGCCAGGTTTCGTGCGTGGTTTCCAGATTCCGGCGCGGAAAATTTTGATGCCGTTAGAGGCAAGTTCGTTGGCGGTACATAATACTTGTTCTTCTGTTTCGGCACTGCAGGGTCCCGCAATAATCAGAGGTCTATCGGCGGGATAGCCTTCCGGTATGATTGACTGTAAATCTTCCATGACAATTTATTTTAAAATTATTATTGTTTCGTGAGTTTAGCTTCTTTTAGTCTGTTTAATGCCTTGCGCATATTCTCTTCTGTAGCACACAAGGATATTCTGATATATTTTTCTCCATTTGAGCCGAATATGAATCCCGGTGTGATAAAAACACGGGCTTTGTACAGGGCGTCATTAGCAAGTGTCTCACCGGACGGACAATTTTCCGGCACTTTTGCCCAGAGAAAAAGACCTTTCTGATCAGGGTCGAATGTGCAGCCGAGGGCGGTAGCAATTTCTTCAGCTACTTTGCGACGGGCAGTATAGACACTGTTTAGCTCGTCATACCAATTGCTGTCGCATTGGAGAGCTTTGACGGCAACAAGCATTACCGGTTTGAACATACCTGAATCAATATTGGACTTTACCTTAAGAATCCAATTTACAAATTGGGGATTGCTTGCCAGCATAGCCACACGCCATCCTGCCATATTGTGGCTTTTGCTCAGTGAATTGAGTTCAATGGCTATTTCTTTGGCTCCCGGAACCGAAAGAATACTTTTCGGATTGGGGTTAAGGATAAAGCTGTAGGGATTATCGTGAGCGATAACTATATTATGCTTTCTGCCGAATTCTATTATTCTGGCATATAATTCGTCATCGGCTTGAGTTCCGGTTGGCATATGAGGATAATTCACCCACATCAGTTTAATCTTTTCAAGCGGAAGTTTTTCCAGAGAGTCAAAGTCTGGTTTCCAACCATTCTCTTCAATTAGATCATAAGTGAAAATCTGTGCCTGGGCAAGATTGCTTACCGAGGTATATGTCGGATAGCCGGGATTCGGCACAAGCACTCCATCGCCCGGATTAAGGAAGGCAAGAGAAATATGCAGGATTCCTTCTTTGCTTCCTATAAGCGGTTGAATTTCGGTGGAAGGGTCAAGCTCAACATCATACCATTTTTTATACCAGTCTGCAAAAGCCTGTCTTAATGCCGGAATTCCCACGTATGGCTGATAGCTGTGATTACCTTCTTTTGCCGCTTCACTCGCCAATGTGTCTATTACATCTTTATCCGGCATTCTGTCTGGTCCTCCTATGCCAAGGGAAATTATATCGAGCCCTTTGGCATTCATTTCTGCAACCTCACGGAGTTTGCGCGAAAAATAATATTCTTTGACAGACGCAACTCTGTCTGCCGGTTTGATTTTAGAATCAGATTTCATTTTTACATTCTTTATATTCTCCAAGCACTTTGAAGTCATTTAAAAGGGGGCGTACAGCATCGAGTGCCTGACGGTAGCGTACAAATGAGTCAAAGGTTATATCAACGTAAAACCGGTATTCCCATTCTCTGCCTATTATAGGCATCGATTGAATTTTAGAAAGATTCATATCATAGAATGTGAATATAGTCAGGATTTTTGATAATGCACCTTGAGTATGCGGTAGGGTGAAGACTATTGAAGCCTTGTTAAGTTCTTCATCCTTAGGTTTCAGTTCCTGTGCAACGAGAGGATCTGCAAGTATCAGGAATCTGGTAAAATTCCGTTTGTTGGTCTCGATTCCTTTTTCAAGAATCTCAAGCCCGTAAAGATTAGCAGCAAATTCGCCGCACACCGCCGCGTGTCCGGTCAATCCGTTTTGCGCAATATCTTTAGCACTACCAGCCGTGTCTGTTTTTTCTACAATTATGAGATTCGGATGACGACGAAGGAATTGTTCACATTGCATAAGCGCCATCGGATGAGAATTTACCTCGGATAAATCATCGATTTTCTGGTCGGGGAGTGCCGCGAGAACATGGGAAATTCTCATTTTGTATTCGCCTATTATTGTGAGATTGCTCTTTCGCAGAAGTTCATGGTTCTGTAAAAGAGCCCCGGCGATAGTATTCTCAATCGCGAGTATGCCGAGAAGAGACGCATCCGTATCAAGGGTGTCAAACATGGAGTTGAATGTTTCGCAAGGCACAGTGTCAATTTCCAACGGATGGAAATATGCTCTTGCAGCTGCATCATGGTAGCAGCCGGCAACTCCTTGTATAGTAACTTTCCTTTTCATACCAGTTGTGTCACATAAAAAATCCCGTCGTCAGTGAAAGGCGCCGGGATTTTATTATGTTTTGAATAATGATTAATTATCGTTTCTGTGATTCAGGCACATAAAATCCCGTTTTTATTTTTGGTAAAATAAAAATATGAGTAATAATATGTGCTAAATCGTATCATTTTGAAATCTTTGATTGCAAATGTAGTGAATTATTTCTGATTGCAAGCAAAAAGAGCGAAAAAATTAAAAAAGTGTAGTATTTTATCGGGAAAACTTACTTTTTCAATATAATATCGACCGCTTCTTTTGGAGTAACCAGAGATTGTGTACCTTCTGTCATATCTTTGAGAGTCAGTTTTCCTTGCGCCATCTCCTCTTCTCCAACCAGTGCGACAAACGGGATAGCGCGTGAATTGGCATAAGTCATCTGCTTTTTCATTTTTGCAGCATCGGGATATATTTCACAGGCAATACCTGCAGCTCTCAATACTTTCAGCATTTTCATAGCTGCTATAGCTTCCGCTTCACCAAAATTTGAGAACATGACTGACGGTGCTGAAGTAACAGTATCGGGGAAGAGATTAAGAGTGGTGAGAACATCATAGATGCGGTCTGCTCCGAAGGATATTCCAACACCGCTGAGTCCCGGCATACCGAATAC
>CAMWUZ010000032.1 GCA_947177595.1 uncultured Porphyromonadaceae bacterium
TTCAGTCCACAATCGTGGCAGATAACACTACCGGTAGATGGGAAACGGTAGTCAGGGTTAGAAGTAGCACAAATGAGCAGCTCCACATCTTCGGGTGCTGTTCCGGTTGATTCGAGCAATTTTTCCACAGCTTTCGCTCCGAGGAAAGATGAGCCTGCTCCCTCTTGCTTGAGAATTCTACGCTCCTTGATTCCAACACGCGTGGTAATCCACTCATCATTGGTATCCACCATTTTCGAGAGCATCTCGTTATCGAGCACATCATCGGGTACATAAGAGGCTATGCCTGATATTCTCGCATGTAACATACAGTATGTCGGTTGAGTAATTAGTTTATGAAAAAAATCTCCCAAACCGGCTGAGCCATTAAATTCGGGAGAAGTTTATTTTTACGCGCCCCAAGCGGGGTAGCGAAGGCTATTAAACAGCAGCAGGCTTTTCAATAGCTATTTTTCCACGATAGTATCCGCATTCGCCACAAACGGTGTGGTAGATATGCCATGAACCACAGTGGGGGCAGAGTGCGAGTGTGGGGGCAACAGCCTTGTCGTGTGTGCGACGCTTCGCTGTACGTGTCTTAGATTGTTTTCGTTTAGGATGTGCCATTGTTATAATTCTTTAGTTATATTATTTCAATTTAATCGTTTGAATCGTTGCCTGAAGCTAAATTTTTAAGAGCATCCCATCTCGGGTCGGTCAGTTGCTCCTCCGCATCGTCCATAGAGTCCATCTCTTCAATGAGCTGGTTCTGCAGGTCAGCATCCTCACCGGCAGCTCCTCCTGCACGGTGCTTTTTGAGCATAGCGCTCATCTGGCGGTTGCATTTGCCGAGTGGATGAACGTGCTTGATGGGTATTGCGAGAGCCACAGTATCATAAATCATGTATGCGACATTCAGGTAGTTGTCGCTTTCGGGTATAACCAGGAGATCTTCCGAGTCATCGTTATAGTCCTCGCCATACTTCACATTTATATGATAAGTTGTGTCAATGGGAAATTCAAGATCGTCAAGACATCTGTCACAAATCAATGTAACAATACCCTCCACTACAAAATCAAGCATATAAACATCACTCTTGTATTCCACGGTAAGAGTGACATTCAGATCCGCGTCATGAACATCTTCGCTCTCCATATTGGTGAAGAACGTTTTACCCAGATGATACTCAAAAGTATGAGTTCCGGGTGCCATAGTTTTTAGAGGCAGTTTGTATTCTGTAAACTTTCCCACAGCGGATACTTAATTAAAAAACTTCGCAAAGATAGGTATAATCTTCCGACTGACAAAAAACTAATCCTGAGATACTCCGGTCTGAATCTCCGCGCGCTTGAGATATTTCTCAATATCCAAGCCGTTTGTAGGAGCAAACTGGGGATACTCGTCAATAATTTCCTTATAGAGCGCAGCCTCAGCCTTATAGTTTTTAAGCTCACGCTGAACGGTAGCCTCTTTCATGAGGAACAGAGGAGTATAGTAGGGGTTATTGTCTGAAATCTTAGCTGCCTTACGGAAACATCCTAGAGCTTTGTCATAATCCTTGAGGTTGACATAGCAATCGCCCATAAGAGACTGGCTTGATGCACCGATGATAGATTCCTTGGGAGAATATTTTTCAAGATAGCTGATAGCTTCCTTATACTCTTTCTTATTATAGAGTAAGATAGCCGCATTGAGTGCCGCTCTGTTGCCTGCTTCATAGCCATAATTGTCAGCGACCTGCTTGTACTGCTCGAGAGCGAGGGAATCATTCCCCATTGTAGCAGTTATATCAGCCTGACCAACTGCATTGTCAGCGGCTTCAATGCCGGGACGGCGCACGGCATAAATCCATATCAGAATGAGACAAACCACTGCAAGAAGTGCCACAATGCCCCACATGATTTTTTTCTGATTGTTCTGCACTTTCTGCTCAAGCCCGGTGAGCTGGTCATTGATGTCGTCAAGCGATGTACGTGTTTCGCTTTCGTTCTGTTTAGCCATTTTATCGTTTAATTTCCTATGTTATTTCAAAGACAGCGGGACACCCACACTATACGCGCAGGTTTCCGAGCGGCAAAGTTAGCATTTTTTTTGTGTACCGCAAAGCCCGTGCCCGATTTTTTAGCGGATAATAAATTAATGTGGCTCAATCGGTAAATCAAGCCACACTTACACCTTAATTATATATAACGGGTTTTATTTTTCAAGATCCGCGAGTATTTTCTTGAGTTCTTCGTCGGTAGCTGTAAGCCTGCTCCTACATTCGCGAAGCAATTCCGATGCCCTGCGGGTATATTTCGCCAGGCTGTCAATGTCGCAGTTATCGCTCTGCATTGTCCTTAGAATAGAATCAAGTTCAGCAACCGCTTGATTGTATGTGAGATCTTTTACGTTTTTAAATTCCATGGGTTAATGTATTTTTTAATCGGACATAGTGGATCATGTCACTATGTTATTGGTTTATCACTGAAGTTATTTTTCCGTCACTGAAAATGGTTTCGATTGTCTCTCCGGGTTTTGCTTCTGCTGCCGATGCGACCGCTTTTCCTCCAACCCTGGTTATCGTATAACCGCGTTTAAGGGTAGCCATCGGAGAAAGTGCCTGCAAGAGCGCTTCGGCGGAGGAAAGTTTATCATTCCGACGGGCTATAATGTTGTCAACAGCGACCGAAAAAGACTGCGGCATACTTTCAAGCCGTGCAAGCTGCGGCGCAATACGTCCGGTAGTGAGCGCACGGAGAGAGGATAGACAAGAGTCCAGACGGAGCCTCTTCCGCTCAACGGCATTAATCGGCGCTACCGGCAACTGTGCTTCCATATATGCCAGTTGCGTGGAGCATCCCGAAATCTTGTCATTTACCGCAAGTAGCATATCCGATGCCATTTCCCGTAAACCGGCAATCAACTCCTCGGCACGCGCTATCAGCATCTCGGCAGCCGCCGTAGGAGTCTTAACCCTCACGTTTGCTACATAATCAAGCACCGTCACATCTCTTTCATGCCCGATTCCCACTACTATCGGTATCGGGAACTGAGCTACATTAGCCGCAAGATCATAATTATCAAACGATACCAGATCACTGGTAGCTCCACCACCACGAATTATCACCACACAATCCCAATCATCAATCTGCGCATTGATATTATCGAGAGCCGCAATAACAGATGCGGCGGTTTTCTCACCCTGAAGCACGGCGGGGAAAAGGCGGGTGACAAATTTGAAAGATGAGGTATTTGAATAGAGCTGATTTATAAAGTCGCCGTAGCCTGCCGCTCCCTGCGCCGAGATAACGGCGATGCGCAATGTCGGAGTGCCCCACTCCAGACTCCTGTTCAGTTCAAGAATACCCTCGGCATCAAGACGCATGAGAATTTCGCGGCGGCGGCGCTCAACATCGCCCATTGTAAAAGATGGGTTAATATCGTTGATTACAAACGACATACCGTACGCAGCATGATAATTCACACTGCCACGCACCATCACACGCAGCCCGGTTGCAAGTTTCTGACCGGTAAAAGTAGTGAAATTAGCACTGATCTTGTAAAACGACGAAGCCCAGATAATACCGCGCAGACGAGCGTCTATAATCCCCGTAGCCTCATTTTTATCTATCAGCTCCAAATAGCAATGTCCGCCACTCTCGCGCACATCACTCAGTTCGGCTGTAACCCAGACATTCTGCAACTGCGGCACGGAGAGCTGCATCGCAACCCTCTTGTTAAGTTCGCGCAACGAAATGGCATCAGTGCTGCCAAACTGCGGATTTTCTAAAAATGCCCTCGCATTCATGATGCCGGAACAAACTTCTTGCCGTTCCAGCGATACGTCATCACACTCTTCAACGACGGCGCAACGATTTCGTAAAGTTCGGGCGAAACAAATTTAGAGGTGTTATTTGTCAAGGTAAGCTGTTTTGCTTCCGGATCAAAGCTGTAGCTAATCAGCAAAAACGGAATGATACCCTCGACTTCACCTATATTCTCCTTATCGTCATCTGTGAGCCAATCGGCAAGAACGGGCTTTACAAACACTGAGTTTGTGACATTATTTGACCAATCCTTGCTGAACACCGCCATCTGGCTATCGGGAGCAGGAGTGGCTACAGTGGTTATCAATGCTATAACCGAATCACCGTCTGCAGTGGGAATAACCACAAGCTCATAGGTTGAAGCATCAGTCATGTTAATCTCCATTTTCGCAGGTGAAAGAGCTGTTATTCTTGACTTACCGTCCATAGCGTTTTTTGACGGTGTCGTCATACCGCTATTGAAATAGTCAATCATATCCAGCTTTGTGTTCAGATCAAGAAGAGGAAACACATTCTGAGGAGCCTCAGCAAAAGCGTTGGCGGCTGTGAGCTGCGCAAAAGCAGCCCCTGCACCGACCAGTAGCATGAACGCTACGGCAAAAAATCTTGATAATTTCATCGACAGTTTATTTCTTTTTGGACTTTTTCGTTTTCTTACCTGCAGACCTACTCTTTTTCAGAAAATATTCATAGGTCGATTCAGGCTCATTGACAATATCAACGCCTTTAGACTTTCTTGTGCTTGCACGCGCATAGTCCTTATCGGGATTTGCTATTTCGCTATATATACGCTTTCCGAGGAAATCGGCTCCGGTCAATCCGGTCACTACCCTGCGGGCATCTCCCTTTGGCACATCAAACAGCGAGTAGTGAGGCATCAGATCGATTCTGCCCACATCCACCCTCTTGCCTTCGACAAGATGATTGAGCATATCAATGAGGTTACCTGCATAAAATCCGTCACCCTTACCGGCATTGATATATATCCGTGCCATACCGCGATCGGCTGTCCTGCGGTCTTTTTCCTTCTCGTTGCGAGGTTTTTCATGCTCCTTCTTTTCCTTTCTGGGTTTCTCATCGATAAAATCGATTGAAGGAGCATCGCGATAATACTCGAGAAGCCTGTTAAACTCCAGAGAGAGTACTCTTTTGAGCAAATCTTCCTGCGAGAGCCAACTGAGCTTACGGCTCACTCCGGGCATATATTTGTTGATTTCCTCATCGTCAACCTTGACTTTCTCGATTCTATCGGCGAGATTGTAAAGTTGCTTTTCAATGATATGCTCGGGAGTCGGCACCTCCTTGCGCTCAAACTTCTTGCCGATTTTCTTTTCAATCTCACGGAGTTTGCCTTTTTCACGCGAATGGATGATAGCCACACTCACACCGGTTTTACCAGCGCGCCCGGTTCGTCCTGAACGGTGGGTATATACAGCGGTGTCATCGGGCAGACCATAGTTGATAACATGAGTGAGGTCATCAACATCAAGCCCGCGCGCCGCAACATCAGTGGCAACAAGTAGAGTAATCACTCTGTCACGGAATTTCTTCATCACAATATCACGCTGCTGCTGGGAAAGATCACCGTGCAAAGCGTCGGCATTGTATCCGTCCTGAATGAGCCTGTCGGCTATCTCCTGAGTATCGCGACGGGTGCGGCAGAAAATAATGGCATATATATTCGGAGAATCATCTGCGATACGCTTCAAGGCTAGATACTTGTCTCGCGCGTTCACCATATAATATATATGCTTCACATTTGCAGAGCCTTCATTACGGTTTCCAACAACAAATTCTACCGGCGAGTGCATATATTTCTTCGCTATTCTGGCTATCCCATCAGGCATAGTAGCCGAGAACATTAGCATCTTTCTTTCGTCAGGCACATGAGCGAGAATAGCATCGATAGAATCAAGGAAGCCCATATTGAGCATCTCATCGGCTTCGTCGAGAACAACGGTGTGCACATCACCCAGATCCACAACACCTCTCTTAATCAGGTCAATCAAACGACCCGGTGTAGCCACGATAATCTGCACGCCACCCTTGAGGGCGCGTATCTGACTCTCTATACTTGAGCCGCCGTAAACCGGAAGAACTTTCACCGCCGGCATATACTTGGAAAAATCAGCCAAATCACTGCCGATCTGGAGACAAAGCTCTCTGGTAGGCGACAGGATAAGAGCCTGCGGACGATTAATCCCGGGATCAATGCGCTGGAGCACCGGCAGACCGAAAGCGGCGGTCTTACCTGTACCGGTCTGGGCAAGAGCCACCACATCGGTATCCTCATTAAGAAGATGGGGTATCACCTTCTCCTGCACAGGCATCGGGTTCTCAAATCCAAGTTCTTCTATAGCGCGACGCAGATCATCTCTAACGCCTAATTCTTCAAATGTCTTCATCAATAATATATTTAAGTTACAAAGATACAACAATCCAAAACAAGATTTATATCACCATTTACCATTTTTTCATTCTTTATTTATTAAATTCGCATCCGTTTCGCCCGCTGATCAGCAATAATAGCGACCGCAACTCGTTTTGTATGATGTTGAAGGATATATATTTGACACGCCGCCGCGGAGCCTGGGCGCTCCTTATTGCCGCAGCCGCAGTTGTGGTGTTCTTTCTGTATTTTTCAAACGGTCTGGTCAAGAATCTCTCCGCGCAGGAGAGAGAGCGAATGGAGATTTGGGCTGACGCGACACGCCGGCTCGCCACGGATTCTCAGGAGAGCCAGGGCACGGATGTCGATTTCATGCTTAGTGTGATCGAGGCTAACCACACCATTCCCCTGCTGCTCGTAGATAGCGGCGACAATATCATTTTTCACAGAAACCTCTCGCTGCCAGAACCGCTTGACAGCATTGACCTAACAGCTATCTCACCGAAAAACAGCCTCTTTCTCACCAAACAGTTGCGGGAACTCAAGAAGAGCGGGAACAAGATAGACATACAGATCGACTCGGCATCGGTGCAGCAGCTCTACTACCGCGATTCCACAGTTCTTCAGCGGCTCGGTTACTATCCCTATGTGCAGACCCTTGTGATGCTTGCATTTGTGGCGATGGTGTATTTTGCCGTGACATCCACAAAAAAGGCAGAGCAAAACAAAGTGTGGGTAGGACTCACCAAAGAAACAGCCCATCAGTTAGGCACACCTATCTCATCACTTATGGCATGGACTCAGATGCTCGCGGCTGAGGGCATAGACCCAAATATTGTGAATGAGATGGACAAGGATGTGAACAGGCTTGCATCAGTTGCCTCACGATTTTCAAAAGTTGGTTCACGCCCCGGGCTTGAACCGGAAAGTACAGACGCGATAGTGGCGCACTGCTGCGACTATATGCGCACACGCATATCCAAATCGGTACAATTGTCAGAAACCCTTACTTGTCCTGATGCCAAAAGCATGATATGCGCTCCCCTGTTGGAATGGGTGATGGAAAACCTGATAAAAAATGCGGTGGATGCGATGGACGGAGTGGGCAAACTCAGCATATCAACCTCCACAGACCCCACTACTGGAAAGTCCGTAATCGAAGTGAGTGACACAGGCAAAGGAATACCGCGCAAGCACTTCAAGACCATATTCCGACCGGGATTCACCACCAAGAAAAGAGGTTGGGGGCTCGGACTCACTCTCGCCCGAAGAATAATAGAGGATTATCACCACGGACGTATTTTTGTAAAATCTTCCGAACCGGACAAAGGCACGACCATACGCATAGAACTACCGCAGATAAAGGACTGACAGAATGAACACACCCGCCAATCCCAGACTCCTGTTTATCAGTGACCTTGACGGCACTCTCCTTAATGACAGTGCTAGAGTATCGACAACCACCGCGAGAATAATTTCCGACCTTTCTCACGAAGGAGCACTCATTTCATTCGCCACCGCCCGCACTCCCGCCACAGTGGATGTGCTGCTTGCCCACACATTCACCACCATTCCGGCGATTGTGCTCACCGGAGCGGCGATGTGGAACAGAATGTACCGCCGCTATGAGCATATGCATTTCATCGATACCCGGAGCGCCTCAACCGCGATATGCGCCTGTCGAGCCGCAGGACTTAATCCGTTCATCTACACCCTCGGAAAAGAGAATATCCTGCATGTGTATCACAACGGTACACTGAATAATAAAGAAGAAAAATTTGTGTATGACCGCAGGGGATTGCCATTGAAAAAGTTTCATATTGACGAACCATCAGGAGAAGGTACTGTTTTCGAATCGACAATTCTGATTCTTGCGATGGGAAATGTAGATACGGTATTCATGCTCGCCGAAATGCTCGAGAATACACCGGGGCTATCAATCTCAGCATACAGGGATTCTTACAACCACGCAACAGGTTTGATTGAGATTCTCGGAGAAAATGTATCCAAGGCAAGCGCTGTGACTCAATTGAAATCCATAACCGGCGCAAATCATCTCACTGTTTTCGGTGACAATCTCAACGACCTGCCGATGATGGCGGTAGCCGATATATCGGTAGCCACTGCCAATGCCGTGGAGCAGGTGAAAGAAGCCGCTGATATTGTAATCGGCTCCAATAATGATGATTCGGTTGCGAAATTCATCCGCGACTCATTATCCTCCTGAAGAGAGTGATTTTAAAACAGAGCGCGGAGAACATCCAGACTCTTCAAGCCCGCAAGCGGAGCATGATGAATCGACAGGAAATGCAATATTCCATCCAGCATCTCCCCACGCTGATCTCTGGTAAACCGGAACAGATGCATATTATCAAGGGTCATCCTCTCAAGAAGAGCCACCGCAGCACTTCGCTCCGCTGACACGTAATTTCGATGCAGAGGAGCGCTTTTGCGGAATATTCCACCGTCCATATCGAAAATCATTCCCGGATAATATTCCGATGTATCTGGACTCACACCGAGACAACGCCCCATACCATAAAGGAACCAAAGGTGGAAATTAGCCGCTCTCGCCGCTTCAATCCGATCCAGAGCCAATATCGACTGCTCGACATATCGCCATACTGTTTCATCTCTCTGGCTTTCACGCAGCAGAGAACTGAGAACTTCCGCCATAAAGAGCGCGACAGCACATTTTATAGGATTGCTTCTGAGAGTGGTAAGCGGAACTATCGCCCGCAAGTCGGCTATCCTGTGTATCTCCCTGTCGGGACGTACATCCGCCACACACTCCACGATGCCGAGAGGCTGGGTGAGCGCACGCCGCCGGGCTGTCTCACGCCCCTTTCCTTCGCTCATCAGAAACGACACCCTTCCACCCTCCAGCGAGTATGCCGATAGAATGCTGGCGCTGTCGCTGTAGCGCACTGTCCTCAGACATATTATCTGCATTTTTTGCTTCATTCACTACAAAATTACAATTTTTCACCCTTTATTCTCCAATTTAATCGCAATCGTTAAATATATCCTCACTTTTTATTTGTAACTTTGTGCGATTTTTAAGAAGTATAAAGATTATAACTTTTTTTATGTTACAACCAATTAAGAAAACCATCTCGCTTCCCGACGGCAGGACTATCACTCTTGAGACCGGCAAGCTCGCGAAGCAGGCTGATGGAGCGGTAGAGCTGAGAATGGGCAACACGATGATTCTCGCCACCGTGGTTTCTGCAAAAGAAGCCGGTGAAGGAGTCGATTTCATGCCCCTGCAGGTAGAGTACAAGGAAAAATTTTCGTCATTCGGACGTTTCCCCGGTGGATTCCAGAAGCGCGAAGGTCGTGCATCCGACTATGAAATCCTCACATCACGTCTCGTTGACCGTGTGCTCCGTCCCCTTTTCCCCGACAATTACCACGCTGATACATTTGTGAATATCACCCTCTATTCTACTGATGGCGTTGATATTCCCGATGCACTTGCCGGACTTGCGGCTTCTGCTGCGATCGCGGTGAGTGATATACCTTTCAACGGTCCCATCTCCGAGGTGCGTGTTGCGCGCATCGATGGCGAATTTGTTATCGACCCCACTTTCGACCAGCTTGAGAAAGCCGATATGGAGCTTATGGTAGGCGCTACCTACGATAACATCATGATGGTTGAAGGTGAAATGAACGAAGTGAGCGAAGCTGAACTTCTCGCAGCCCTCAAGGCGGCACACGATGCTATCAAGGTGCAGTGTGTTGCCCAGATGGAACTCGCCAAAGAGGTTGGCATCGCAAAGCGCGAATATTGCCACGAAGTTAATGATGAAGAGCTTCGCAAGGACGTTCACGAAAAATGTTATGACAAAGCATACAAGATAGCTCAGGCAGGCTGCGCCGACAAGCACTGGCGTCAGGAGCAGTTTGATGCTATCTGCGAGGAATATATCGAATCTCTCCCGGAAGATGTTCGCGAGGAGAAGACTCCCCTCGTAAAGCGCTACTACCACGATGTTGAGAAAGAGGCTGTGCGCCGCTGCATTCTTGACGAAGGCACCCGCCTTGACGGTCGTAAGACAACTGAAATCCGTCCTATCTGGTGCGAGGTTGACTATATTCCCGGTCCTCACGGATCCGCAGTATTCACCCGTGGTGAGACTCAGAGCCTTTCTACTGTTACCCTCGGCACAAAACTCGATGAGAAAATAGTTGACGACGTTCTCAACCAGGGCAAGGAAAGATTCCTTCTCCACTACAACTTCCCTCCCTTCTCAACCGGTGAGGCTAAGGCACAGCGCGGCGTTGGTCGTCGCGAAATCGGTCACGGCAACCTAGCTCACCGCGCTCTAAAGCGTATGTTCCCCGAGGATTTCCCCTATGTTTGCCGTATTGTCAGCGATATTCTTGAAAGTAACGGTTCCTCATCAATGGCTACCGTTTGTGCCGGCACTCTCGCTCTGCTTGATGCCGGAGTAAAGATGAAAAAGCCCGTGAGCGGTATCGCGATGGGTCTTATCACCGATACCGACAATGCCAAATATGCCATTCTGTCTGATATTCTCGGTGACGAGGATCACCTCGGAGATATGGACTTCAAGGTAACCGGCACAAGAGACGGTATCACCGCAACACAGATGGATATCAAGTGCGACGGTCTCTCATACGAGATTCTTGAGCGCGCTCTTCTCCAGGCTCGTGACGGTCGTCTCCATATCCTCAACATAATCGAGCAGACTATCCCCGCTCCCCGCGAAGACTACAAACCTCACGTTCCACGCATTGTCACAATGCTTATTCCCAAGGAACTTATCGGTGCCGTTATCGGCCCGGGCGGAAAAGTCATCCAGGGTATTCAGGAAGTCAGCGGTGCTACTGTCAGCATAGATGAGATTGACGAGGGTGGATATATTGAAGTCGCTGCTGCAAACAAAGCATCTATTGACAAGGCTCTTGAAATGATCAACGCTATCGTAGAACTTCCCGAAGAGGGGAAGGTTTATACCGGCAAGGTGCGTTCGATTCTTGATTTCGGTGCATTTGTAGAATTCATGCCCAACCGCGACGGTCTCCTACACATCTCCGAAATTTCATGGAACAGACTTGACGATATGGCTACGTCAGGACTCAAGGAGGGTGATACTGTTGAAGTAAAACTCATCGAGATCGACAAGAAGACCGGCAAATACCGCCTCTCTATGCGTGCCCTCCAGCCCAAGCCCGAGGGATATGTTGAAAGAGAGCGCGCTCCCAGAGCTGAACGCCCCCGTCGTGATGGCGACCGTCCCCGCCGAGATGGTGACCGCAATGACCGCGGACCACGCAGAGACAACCGTGGACCCCGTCGCGAAAACCGCGAG
Organism: uncultured Porphyromonadaceae bacterium; assembly: GCA_947177595.1. Lineage (GTDB taxonomy): Bacteria > Bacteroidota > Bacteroidia > Bacteroidales > Muribaculaceae > Paramuribaculum. The sequence goes on from CAMWUZ010000032.1 coordinate 11,518, forward strand.
AACCGCGAAAATAATACCCCTGCAGAGTAAGAAGTTATAAACTCTAATCATAAAACGCCGGCTCGGGGAAAATTTCCCAGAGCCGGCT
>CAMWUZ010000033.1 GCA_947177595.1 uncultured Porphyromonadaceae bacterium
CTTTTTTATAAGTCATAATTGATAGTCGATTTGATTTCCGCTGAGCTCGGAGGCTATGGCGTCTGCCTCAAATTCATGCACCTCGATCAGTTCGTGCTGGATAAACCATGCAGCCGGATTGTACCAGTTGATGGCGAGTACGGCATTAGATAGCAACAGGTCGATCCAATGATGGTTGCTGCGGTGGGCATTCTCATGATACAGAATCATATTAAGTTCGGTAGCCTCGCTGTTGAACAACCGCTCCGAAATATAAATATCACCGCCCCAGCTCATCACATGGATTCTGTTATGACGGTGAACTCTTACGGTGAATCCACCAAATGACACAATGCGGCTTTTCCGGTGGAGATATATGATAAAAATGAGATTTGCGACTGTCCGTGCAATCATCACTGAAACTCCGGAAATGTATATTATACAAGCTATGCTTATGATGTTGTCAAATTCAGGTTGAATCCCGTAATAGGCATCTGTTGCAATTTGAATAGCATCGCCTGCTTCAATCAAGCCATCGACTCTTGACTGGAAGTGTGGAAGGGTGATGAATGGTATCGCAAGTGAAGTAATCAAAATGCCGATCAGACATAAGCGATTGAAGGCGAAATGGGTTGTGTTTCGCATGGCGGCTAAATAGACCGCAGCAAGTATCAGTAGGGCAATGCCTGAGGAGAAAGAGAATCCGAACAGTGACATAATTCAATTATTTGGATTTTTCTTGCGTTGGCTTATGACTGTTTCTATAAGTGATCGCAGTTCATCATCACTGATATTCTCTTCGTGAAACAATGCCGAGACGGATGCTTTGAGGGACGAGCCGAAATAATGGTCAACAACATCTCGAAGTCTTGATCTGCTGAAATCGTCACGTGATACAGCCGCTTCATAGCGATAGCTGCCGCCAAATTTTGTGTGCTTCACGAATCCCTTGTTTTCAAGCAAGCGTACAAATGTTGACACTGTATTGAAATGTGGCTTGGGATCCGGCATTTCTTCAATTATTTCCCGCACAAACATAGCTCCTTTGTTCCAGAGTATGTCCATCAATTCTTCTTCCCGGTCTGTTAGTTTATTCATATAGCTGGTTGTAAAATAATGACACCGCAAAGATAAACTAAACATTTTAGTTATGCAACTAAAATGTTTAGTTTTTGGAAATGGATCTTCTGTTTGTTGGTAGGTAGGATGAACCTGAATGATCCGGAAGGCATGATTGTGGGTCGCGCCAAGCAGGATGCAGCCCTGATAGCCGATGTAGAAGCCGCCATGCAGAAATAATACCCCCATAAAAATATGTATGTGAGGAGGTTGTGATTTTCACAGCCTCCTTTTTTGTAATACGCTATCGTGTGGGGATTTCAACATCCGAGGCTTCTCCGTCCCCTCAGCACCGCAGGTGTGCATCTGTGAGTAACCCTGAGCAAGCGATAGCGCGGCTTAGGGGCAGGAGTAACTCCATAACACTGAGCCTCGTAGAGGCGATGTTGTGTTGCTGAGATTGTGTGGATTACACGTTGAAAAGGAAGTGCATGATGTCGCCATCCTGCACGATGTATTCCTTGCCTTCCACGCCCATTTTACCGGCGGCTTTGACTGCTGCTTCCGAGCCGAGTGTCACATAATCGTCATACTTGATGACCTCTGCCCGGATAAATCCTTTCTCAAAATCGGTATGAATTATTCCGGCACATTTGGGAGCTTTGCTGCCGCGGAGGAATGTCCATGCTCTCACTTCGTCAGCACCTGCTGTGAAGAAAGTCTGTAGATCAAGGAGTGAGTATGCAGCTCTGATGAGTCGTGCCACGCCTGATTCTTCAAGTCCGATTGATTCGAGGAATTCCTTTCTGTCCTCAAATGTCTCCAGCTCGGCAATTTCCGCTTCAGTCTGAGCGGCAACTATCAGCACTCCGGCATTCTCATCCTTCACTGCTTCTTTTACAGCTTCCACGTAAGCATTGCCTGTAGCGGCAGATGCATCGTCAACATTGCAGACATAGAGAATCGGCTTGGAAGTGAGCAGAAAAAGCTCGCGTGCAAATTTCTCCTCGTCCGGAGTTTCAAGCGTAACAGATCTTGCCGGTTTGCCGGCTTCAAGCGCTTCCTTGATTTTGGCGAGCACCTCATACTGCATTTTGGCGGTTTTGTCGCCACCGGTCTGAGCCTGCTTATATGTTTTGGCGATGCGGCTTTCAACAGTCTCCAGATCTTTGATGAGGAGTTCGTAGTCGATAATCTCCTTGTCTCTCACAGGATTGACAGAACCGTCAACATGTGTGATGTTGTCATCGTCAAAACATCTGAGTACATGTATGATAGCGTCGGTTTCCCTTATGTTGGCAAGGAATTTGTTGCCAAGACCCTCTCCCTTGCTTGCGCCTTTCACCAGTCCGGCGATATCCACAATCTCTACAGTTGCGGGTACGATACTTTTGGGATTGCATATTTCAACAAGTTTATTGAGTCTGTCATCAGGAACTGTTATTACTCCCACGTTTGGCTCTATGGTACAGAACGGAAAGTTAGCGCTCTGTGCCTTTGAGTTTGAGAGACAGTTGAAAAGGGTAGATTTACCTACGTTGGGGAGTCCAACTATGCCGCATTTTAATGCCATATATGTTTAGTCGTTAGTTTATTAGTTGGTGTAGAGAGATTCCGGGTGCAAAGGTAACTATTTCTTTTGGAAGAGATGCGAAAGATTATACGCTATCTCTTTGGCTCTTGACATCATGGGAGTGATGCCCGGACGGAAGGGGTGCTCCACGGAAGGGGTGTAAATCTTGAGTTTGCCGGGATGACAAACAATTCGGGTAGTGACTCCGAGTGTAATCGGTTCTCCGTCAACATGAGCCGGTCCGGGTGCATTACGTGTAATTGTCGCTTCAGATGTGCGGAAAGAGTGGATGAGGGTATTGCGGTCTATGTAACCGGTAAGCAAATCCACTCCCACAAGTGCTGTTGTTATCGGATTGCCTGAATGGATTATGATGATGTCAAGCAGTCCGTCCGTCATGGATGCCTGTGGCGCGATATAAGCGTTGTTGCCATACTGGGAAGCATTGCACGCAGCTATCACAAAGGCTTTTTCTGTGAGTACCTTTCCGTTGGCTGAAATTATATATTCATCGGAACTGAATGAACGGAACTCTTCAAACGCGCTTTTGATATATTTAGCGAATCCGCGGTGCTTCCCTTCGGCAAACCGCTTGCTGACAGCGGCATCAAAACCCATACCGAATGTGCAGAAAAACGGCATGTCGTTTGCTGTACCGTAGTCGCACGACACGATATGGTTTTCGGTTATGGTGCTCAGCGCTCCGTCGATATTTATCGGAATTTCAAGATGTCTTGCCAGTCCGTTTCCTGAACCGCAAGGAATGATACCGAGTGCGGTGTCTGATCCGCAAAGTGCTTTGGCTGTTTCATTGACAGTGCCGTCTCCTCCGGCGGCAATTACCGAATGATAGCCTTTCTCCACCGCTTCCTGAGCATATCTCGTTGCATCACCTTTTGCCGTAGTCCATGCAACCTCTATATCCAGATCCGTCCCGGCGAGTTTGTCTCGCACAATTTTATCCAGCCCACGCTTATTTGTTGTGCCGGATATCGGGTTAATAATAAGTAAACACCGTTTGCTTTCCATAATCCGGATACAAAAGTAAGAGTTGTCCGGCTAAATTCCAATCCGGGTATTAGAAATAGGGAAACGCTATTCCTCTTTTTTATAAAATCGCACGTAGTCTATAAGCATTTCCACGGGTAGGTCTGCCGGGTCAACCTCGCCAACCCATTTCCCTCCGAGCTGCATATCTATGAGCAGGTAATACGAGCCGTTGCCGAAAGGAAACTGTCCTTCTGTATCAGTATCGATTCTCGGATAGGTAAAGGTGTGGGAATTGTTGATGTAGAAACTTATGGAATCGGGATAGAGCTCAACGGCATACACATTATATTCCTCCGTGTTGATTGAACCTACGGAACCGGACTTAGGATCCTTGATATTCAGGTCATAGGTGTAGTGGGAGTGAATGGTCTGATATGCGATAGAATCATAGTTCAGTCGTTCCATAATGTCAATTTCTCCTCCGCGCGGCCATTGTCCGTCCTTATGGTCTTTGTATGGAAGCATCCATATAGCCGGCCATGCGCCGGTAGCACCCTGCAGTTTTGCGCACACCTCAATCCTACCGTTTGAAAATCCCTTTTTGTCTTTAGTATAAATGCCTCCTGTCAGATAAGGCACGGAGTCATTGCATCCCTCATATGCGGCGATACCTTTAAGTACCATATTGCCGTTTCTCATATCATAGCAAGTGTCCGCTTTTGTCATATAATTGTTCCAGTCGGCACGTCCTCTGTCGATTCTTGACCAAATGGTAGAATCTGGTTCGGATCCGTCAAAATTGTCTTCCCACTCCAGAACCCATTTCGGAGGCGCGGCATGGAGCGTGGAGAAAAGTGATAAGGAGGTTACGATAAGTGTAATTAGAATTGATTTCATGATGTCTGATTTATTAGATGTTACAAAGATAGTCACAAATGAATAAAAAATGCTATTTTTGTGAAAAAGTTGATATGGGAACATATAATAATCTTAGCGCGAGATTAGGTTCGGTAGATGCTCTCAGGGGCTTTGCTCTTCTGGCGATTGTGCTTCTTCACAATCTGGAGCATTACAATTTATTTGGAAATCATTTAGCCGACAGCGGTTTGTTGCGATGGCTCGATAAGGCGGCCTATGATTCAATATTCTTTTTGCTTGCCGGCAAGGCGTATGCAACTTTCTCGCTGTTATTCGGATTCAGTTTTTTTATTCAGTTGCGCAACGCCCGTGCACGTGGTCGCGATTTCCGTGCCCGATTCGCGTGGCGTATGTTCCTGCTTTTCTGTTTTTCGCAATTTCACGCGTTGTTTTACAACGGAGATATTCTCCTGTTGTATTCAGTGTGCGGTTTGATTCTTATTCCTGCGGCGGACTGGAAAGATAAGACAGTGCTGATAGTCGCTTCAGTTCTGATGCTTCAGCCATATGCATGGGGTAAGGTTTTGTATGGACTTGCCCATCCTGATTATGTGGATGCCAATAATGCTTTTGCTCAGTTCGCGTTAAAGGCTGAGCAAATAGGTCGCACAGGAAATATATGGCAGATGCTTGGAGATAATATTTGGAATGGACAGTTATATAGTAATTTCTGGCAGGTCGAGGCTGGCAGGCTGTTTCAGACCCCGGCGCTTTTCCTCTATGGGATGTGGCTTGGCAGAAAGGGGATGTTCGTGAAATCTCCAGAATCCATATTATTTTGGAAAAGAGCTCTTCTCATCTCATTTGTGTCGGCTATTCCCCTTTATTTTCTGTGTGCTTTGGTGCCGGGGCATATAGAAAGTATAACGGTTCTTGCATATTATTGCATCGCGGTGCCGATGATTTATAATTTCTCCTTTATGGTTGTGCTCGTATCGTTATTCATGCTGATATGGTTTAGTGCGGCTGACGGATGCGGCTGGCAGAAGTTTATAATACCATATGGCAGGATGAGTCTTACCAACTATATATTTCAGTCAATATTCGGCGTGGTTATCTATTATCATTTCGGACTCGGAATGTATGATAAGATAGGGAACTTCGGATCTGTGCTTGTTGGGCTTGGTATATTTGCCGTGCAATGGATCTTCAGTTCATGGTGGCTCAGAACCCATAAGCAGGGCCCTCTTGAATATCTCTGGAAAAAAGGCACCTGGATTCACATTTAATTATTTGAAATGAGATCATCAGTGTTGCATATCGTTGTTGCCGCAGGAAGCGGTAGCCGTTTTGGTGCGGAAGTGCCGAAGCAGTTCTGCTACTTGAACGGTTTGCCGGTTCTTATGCATACCGTCAATGCCTTGCGCCGGTGTGATGATGGTGATATTGTTGTTGTGCTGAGCGACAGTATGGTCACTTACTGGAAGGAACTTTGTGATAAGCATGGTTTCGATACTCCTGACATTGTGATTGGTGGTGCAAGCCGTTGGAGGAGCGTGAGAAATGCGATTGAATGTAAGGGTAAGAATGCGGAGATTATTTCGGTGCATGACGGCGCGCGTCCGCTGCTTTCCCAAAATCTCATCACGCGATTAATTTCTGAGGTGAGAGCTGGGCATGATGCCGTGATTCCTGTAATACCGGTAACTGATTCCATCCGTCGTGTTGATGTGAGCGGAGAGAACGTGGCGGTTGACCGGAAACCATATTTTGCCGTGCAGACTCCTCAGGTGTTTGATGGGACGGTGCTTCGTAAAGCCTATTCTAAGCCTGAGAGCCCTCTGTTTACCGATGATGCTTCAGTAGTTGAAAGCATAGGGGTTAAAGTGACATTGACTGAAGGTGAGCCGACAAATATAAAGATTACCCATCCGTTGGATCTTGCTATAGCTGAAGCGATTCTTAATAATATAAAGAAATAGGGGCGGATGGAGCGGCTGAGAAGCACTGATGTGAAGTATCTGAAAGGAGTGGGACCCAAGCGGGCGGAGCTTCTTTGCAAGCAGCTTGGCATCAAGACCTGTGCTGATTTGCTGTGTCACTTCCCGACTCATTACGTAGATCGCTCCAGGATGTATCGTGTAGCTGACTTTGCCGGAGATATGCCCTCGGTGCAGGTGCGCGGTAGATTTGTGTCGTTTGCCACTCAAGGTGAGGGGACAAAGACGCGCCTTATAGGTCTTTTCTCTGACGGGAGCAGGGCTATGGAGGTTGTATGGTTCAATAGAATCAAGAGTATCCGCGATACCTATCTGCCAGGAGTGGAATATATCCTCTTTGGCAAACCGACTGAGTTTGGCGGAAGATGGAGTATGGTGCATCCAGAGATAGATCGTGCTGATTCGCCTAATGTCTCTGTTGGATTCCGTGGGGTATATCCGCTAACTGAAACACTGCGCAACCGGGGTATCTCTTCAAGAACCATATATAATATGGTGAGTGCGCTCTTGCCGAGATGCAAGGATATTTCAGACCCGCTTCCGGAGGATTTGAGACACCGCTACAGGCTGATGAGTCTTGGAGATGCACTCAGCGCAGTTCATTCACCGGCAAACAATGATGAGCTCCAAAAAGCGCGTATGCGATTGAAATTCGAGGAGCTGTTCTATCTTCAGCTCAATATCCTCAGATATTGCCGCGAGCGTAGCGAGTCTGTCCCCGGCTTCAGGTTCGGTAACATCGGCTATTACTTCAATACGTTTTATAAAGAGTGTCTGCCTTTTGAACTTACGGGGGCACAGAAACGTGTAATCAAGGAGATAAGGCATGATGTTGGTAGCGGAAAGCAGATGAACAGGCTTTTGCAGGGCGATGTCGGTAGCGGAAAGACTTTGGTCGCGTTGATGTGTATGCTCATGGCTCTTGATAACGGTACCCAGGCTTGCCTGATGGCACCGACGGAGATTCTTGCAACGCAGCATTTTGAAACTATTTCGGCTCTCGCTTCAAAAATCGGGGTGAATATAAAGCTACTCACTGGTAGCACTCCTAAGCGTGAAAGAGAAGCGATTCATGCGGCATTGCAGGATGGATCATTGCATATACTTATCGGTACGCACGCCGTTATTGAAGATTCGGTGAAATTTCGCAATCTTGGTTTTGTTGTAATTGACGAGCAACATCGTTTCGGAGTAGCACAGCGCGCACGGTTGTGGAAGAAAAACAGTGTGGCTCCTCATATACTTGTGATGACAGCCACTCCGATTCCGCGCACTCTTGCCATGACGGTGTATGGCGATCTTGATGTATCCGTTATAGATGAGCTGCCCCCCGGACGAAAGCCGATACAGACCTTGCTCCGCTATGAGGACAAGCGAATGGATGTATATCGCTCGATAGGCAAGCAACTTAAACTTGGCAGGCAGGCATATATAGTATATCCTCTTATAAGCGAGAATGAAAAACTTGATTTGAAAAGTCTGGAGGAGGGGTATGAGTTTGTTCGTGAGTCATTTCCCAGTTATAAAGTTGCGTATGTGCATGGTAGGATGAAGCCGGCTGAAAAAGACTATCAGATGAGTCTTTTTGCCAATGGTGAAGCTCAAATATTGGTGGCGACAACGGTTATCGAAGTTGGAGTGAATGTGCCGAACGCATCGGTGATGGTAATTGAAAACGCAGAGCGTTTCGGGCTTTCTCAGCTTCACCAGCTAAGAGGCAGGGTTGGTCGAGGGGCGGATCAGAGTTATTGTGTGCTTATGACAAAGGTAAAAATCGCAAAGGAGACCCGTAAGCGCCTGGAAGTCATGACTTCTACTACAGATGGATTTGTAGTGGCGGAGGCGGATTTGAAGATGCGTGGTCCGGGTGATCTTGAGGGTACACTTCAAAGTGGAATGGCTGTGGATTTACGAATAGCATCACTGGCAACTGATGGTCAGATAGTGCAGCTTGCGCGAAATGCTGCCAATGAAGTGCTGGACGCAGATCCGGCATTGGCATCCTCTTCATTATCAAGGGTTAGGCGTGAAATGTCTCTAATGTTTGACAAGAGCTATGATTGGAGTCGGATAAGTTAAAAATCGGACTAAAAAAATACAATAATTCACAAAATTTAATAGATAGACTTTTTGATAAACTAAATTAAAGGTTATTTCACTATTTTTTATAAATACACATATGCGATTGATTGTTAGTGTATTATGTTGTGGTTGAGGTCTAAATGATTGTCTGAGAATGCATTTGGATGCCATTTGATTTGTGGCTCGTGTAATAAATGGCTAATTTTGAACGTCATTTGAATGACAGTTGACTAACCTAAATCAGATAATGGAAAAAACTTTAGTGATTTTCAAGCCCAGTGCAATTCAGCGTGGATTAGTAGGAAATATTATTACCCGATTTCAGCAGAAAGGACTTGTAATCGTTGGGGTGAAGATGATGAAGCTCGATGAAACTATCCTGCGTGAGCATTACTCTCATCTTGTTGATAAAAGTTTCTTTCCGCTTCTGCTTGAATCAATGATGGCATCACCTGTGATTGTTCTGTGCCTTGAAGGTAAGGATGCAATTAACGTGGTGAGACTTATGACCGGTGCAACCAATGGTCGCGAAGCGCTTCCCGGTACAATTCGCGGCGATTTCGCTTCAAGCAATCAAGAGAATATCATTCACGCCTCATCTTCGCCTGAGGATGCTAAAGCGGAAGTTGCAAGATTCTTTAAGCCGGATGAATTGTTTGATTGGGTTCCCGTCAACACACCTTATGTTTATTCACAATTGGAAATATAAAACTGATTTCTCCTCAAAGAAAAAGTAATGCAACTTATCAATAAAACTTTGGCGCTTTTTGCCGCAGCTGCTATATTAGTCCCCGTGGTAGCGAATGCCCAGTATAAACTACCTCAAAAACATAATAAACAGCATTCCGAACTTCTCGCTTCGCAGAAGCCTATGGCTGCCGATATCAAGGTTGTCAATGTGCTGAAGTATATGAGTGATCTTAGTAAGCCTGAGCTTCCTGACCAGGATGAGGTGTATGGTGAATATTGGGTAAGCCAGAGTGTTAATCCCTATGTAGGTGTTTCCATTCCCGAGGTTAAGGATTTGGATGTCAGTGGGTATTATCATCCTATTGTAGGTCCGGTGACTTCGGGGTTCGGCTATCGTCCAAGATTCGGGAGAATACATCGCGGAGTTGACATCAGCCTCCATGTCGGTGATACTATCCGTGCTGCCTTTGATGGAAAGGTGAGAATGACCAAGTTTGACAGAGGCGGCTATGGCTATTATGTGGTGATCCGTCATGACAATGGTATGGAAACGGTTTATGGTCACCTTTCAAAATTCATAGCGAAGCCTGATCAGAGAGTAAAGGCAGGTGACCCTATTGCCCTTGGTGGTAATACCGGAAGAAGTACCGGTCCTCACCTTCATTTTGAAACACGTTATTATGGTCTTGCAATCAATCCGCAGTTGATAATAGATTTTGAGAACGGTGTACCTATCAAGGATTCTTTTACGTTCAACAAGGCTGCTGTTGAGAAGAGTAATCTCGGTCGTCGTGTAGCAAAAAGGACTACCCGTTCAAAAGCAAGAACCACTGCTTCACGCAAGAGAACCAGCACTAAGAGATAAATTTTATACAATAGATTGATAATATGGACCGATAATCAGTAACTCTGGTTATCGGTCTTTTTTAATCGTTATCAATTATAAGTAAAATGGCTGAAGAGGCAGTGGAAATAGTTGGGGAAAACTATTCAATAAGAGGGAAAAGGTGAAAATGGAATTGGTAGGGAGAAAATGATGCAGGCGGTAAAAATAGATCAAACTGTGATACTATGAAGTTAAAGTTTTCCCAAAAAGGAAAATGGTAAAAGGGTGATTCTGTTGCCCATTTTCACATTACAGGCTGATCTTATATGCTTTACCGTTAGCACGTAGAATATAGATGCCGTGATGTAAACCGCTTATTGGTTTGCCTGTGGATTTGTAAACTCTTGTTCCGTTCAAGTTGAATATTTCTACAGAAGTGTTTTCATCTACAATTATAGTTCCGTCTTCGATTATGAACGGAAGATTCTTCTTTCTGTTGGCTTCATGGATTCCGGTAGTTGACGATTTGACAGAGATTCTGCATGATGCGGATACGCCATTTGCTGTTGTGGCGGTTATGTCAGTCTCGCCGGTACTTATTGCTGTAACTGTGCCTGTTTCATCCACAGTGGCAATGATTCCATCTCCGGAGGTCCAAGTAACCGTTCTCTCGACGGTATCATCGGGTGAGACTGTAGCTGTGAGGTGAACACTTTCTCCTTCGCTAAGTTCTGCTTCGGGGAGGTTTATTGAAATGCTTTCTGCGTGTATAATACGTTTGAGTACAGTTACTATGCATGATGCCGTTAATCCGTTAACCGTGGTAGCGATGATAGTCGCCTTGCCTGGGGCGATAGCAGTGATGAGACCGCTTTCGTTAACAGTCGCAACAGCGGGATTGTAGGAAGTCCACGTGACAGTCTTATCATCGGTATCATCGGGGGAGACGATCGCGGTAAGGTGAACGCTCTCACCTTCTGTAAGCTCCGTTTCAGGGAGGTTTATTGAAATGCTTTCTGCGAGTATAATACGTTTGAATACTGTTACTAAGCATGATACAGTGATGTCATTGGATGTAGTCGCTGTTATAATTGTCTTTCCAGGTGAGATTGCTGTCACCAGTCCGGTTTCATCCACAGCCGCAACGGTTTCATCAGCAGAAGTCCAAATGACGGTTTTATCGGTAGTGTTTTTCGGAGAAACAGTAGCATAAAGCTGTACATAATCACCCTCAGTCATTTCCGCCTCTTCAAGATTCAGCATGATGCTGTCAGCTTCCACGATTCTTACATTGATTCTGCATGTTGCCGTGATTCCGTTAGCGGTGGTGGCTGTAATGCAGGTCTCACCGGGTTTGATCGCCGTAACTTTTCCGATCGTATCCACTATGGCGATTGTTTCATCATCCGAAGTCCAGATGACCGATTTATCGGTGGTGTTTTTGGGAGAAATGGTAGCATAAAGCTGTACATAATCACCCTCAGTCATTTCCGCCTCTTCAAGATTCA